>JBAYOU010000272.1:0-3437 GCA_041678065.1 Parvibaculum sp.
CCTTCCGTCGGCTTTGCGCATTGTTCTTTGGGTGTCGTCCGCGCAAGCAGCAAAATCTTGTTCGCGCTCTGCGCGGTGGATGTCCACATCTTGCGGCCATGAACGACATAATGATCGCCGTCCCGCTCCGCCCGCGTTGAAATCGCGGTCGTATTGAGCCCCGCATCCGGCTCCGTCACCCCAAAACAGCAGCGATCCTCGCCCCGAATAAGTGGCGGCAGGTTCCGCTCCTTCTGCTCATCCGTGCCAAACACAACAACGGGCATCGGCCCGAAGAGATTGATGTGAATGGCCGAGGCGCCGGAAAGGCACGCACCTGATTCCGCAATGGTCTGCGCAACAATGGCCGCTTCCGTCACGCCAAGGCCGGCACCGCCATAGGCTTCCGGCATGGCGATGCCAAGCCAGCCGCCGCCCGCAATATCCGCCACGAAATCATCGGGAAAGCCGCCTTCGCGGTCGCGCGCCAGCCAATAGGCATCATCATACTTCGCGCAGATGCGGGCCACCGCTTCGCGGATTGCCTCCTGTTCCTCACTGAACCGGAAATCCACTTATCCCCCCTCTGTCATTTCATGTTCTGATACGTGAAGCTATAACCTAGCCGGGCAGCGGGCGACGATACAGCCCGTGAAATAACAACAGGACGAAGAATGCCGGGACTTTATTTCGAAGAATTCGAAGAGGGGCACGTTTTTAGCCACCCGATCAGGCGCACCGTCACCGAAACCGACAATGTGCTCTTTTCGACCATGACGATGAACCCGGCAGCACTCCATCTCGACCATCATTATGCCGAGACGGAAACAGAGTTCGGCAAGCCGCTGGTGAACAGTCTTTTCACCCTTGGCCTGATGATCGGCATTTCGGTGCATGACACGACACTTGGCACCACCATCGCCAATCTCGGCATGACGGACATCACCTTCCCCAAGCCCGTCTTTCACGGCGACACGCTGCGCATCGAAACACGTGTCATCTCGAAGCGCCGTTCCCGCTCGCGCCCGAAGGCCGGCATCGTGACGTTCGAGCACAAGGCCTTCAACCACCGCGACGAAGAAGTCGCCATATGCACGCGGCAGGCGTTCATGCACGCGAAGAACGCGGAGGATTGACGGATGCGCTCCTTTCTCTTCGTTCCTGCCGACAGCGAAAAGAAACTGTCGAAGGCCGCAAGCTACGGCGCAGATGCGCTGATCCTCGACCTTGAGGATTCCGTCGCCCTCTCCGCGAAGGAAGCAGCACGCAATGCCGCCGCCGCCTATCTCAAAACGGCGGATCGCACCGGCCCGCGCCTGATCGTGCGCATGAATGCGCTCGACACCCCCTTCTGGGAAAAGGATCTCGAAACAATTATTGGCGCCGCGCCTGATCTCATCATGATCCCGAAAACGCTTTCCGGTGACTGCGTAAAGAAAGTCGGGGATCGCATAGACCATATGGGCGGTGCGAAACATATCGGCCTTGGCTGCGTCGCCACCGAAACGGCGGCCTCCCTGTTCACGCTCAACACTTATGCGGGCGTGCATAAGCGGCTCTCCTTCCTCACCTGGGGGGCGGAAGACCTCGCCGCTTCGCTTGGCGCACGCGACAACAAGGATGAGAACGGCGTCTATACCGGCCCCTACCAACTCGCCCGCACGCTGACGCTGCTCGGTGCTGTTGCCGCCGAAGTGCAGCCGGTGGACAGCATCTGGAAAGATTTTCGCGACGAGAAAGGGCTTGAGGCGGAAGCGCGCGCCGCTATGCGCGATGGCTTCACCGGCAAGATGGCCATTCACCCCGCGCAGGTTCCGATCATCAATGAAGTTTTCACGCCGAGCGAGGACGACCTCGCCCATGCGCGTGCCGTCATTGCCGCCTTTGAGCAGGCGGGAGATGTCGGCGTCATCGCGCTTGATGGCGTGATGCTCGACATTCCGCATCTGAAACAGGCGCGCGCCCTTCTCGCCCGCGCCGGAGAGTAAAGCAGAGATTATGAAGCCCGCAGTCTTTCTCGGCCTGCCGCTTGGCAAAGCCTTCGAACAGAAACTCGCTCCCCGCTACACCATCCTCACCGACCCCGCCCGAAAGGGCGAAGCGGAAGCGCTCGTCACCATTGGCGCTGTCGAGATGGGTGCCGAGTTTTTCGACACCATGCCGAAGCTGAAACTCCTTTGCTGCTTCGGCTCGGGCTATGAAGGCGTGGATATCGAAACCGCTACGACGCGCGGCATCAAGGTCGCAAACACGGTCGGCGCGAATGCCGCAACCGTCGCCGATTTCGCCATTGCCCTTCTGCTTGCATCCGTCCGTCAGGTTGTGGCGAGCGACCGCCTGACCCGCGCGGGCAAGTGGCGCGGAGACAACCCGGCACCGCTTCTCTTTCTGCGCGGCCTTACCGGTCGCAAAGTTGGTATCGTCGGTCTCGGCGCCATCGGCATGAAGATCGCAAAGCGACTCGAAGGTTTCGAAACCGAAATTGCCTATCATGGCCGCTCTGAAAAGCCGGGCGTGCCCTATCGCTATTTCCCCGATGTACTAAGCCTCGCCACATGGGCGGACACGCTGATCCTCGCTCATCGCGCTGACGAGACGAACCGGCACATGGTAAATGCCGAAGTGTTGGCAGCCCTCGGCGCGAAAGGCCATGTCATCAACATTTCGCGCGGTTCCGCCATTGACGAAGACGCGCTGATCGCCGCCTTGAAGAACGGCATAATTGCAGGCGCGGGTCTCGACGTTTTCGAAAATGAACCTGAGCCACGCACCGACCTCATCACCCTGCCCAATGTGGTCGTCACCCCGCATATTGGAGGCGGCTCTTCGGAGGCCATCGAGGCAATGGGGGATGCGGTGATTGCCAATCTCAATGCCTTTTTCGACGGCAAACCCCTCCCCAATCCCGTCACAGCCCCATCCACATAAAAATAGACTTTGGTCTAATTTTTGTTGCCCCCGCCTCCCTCAGGCGCGTAATGTGCCCGCACAGAGCTATCTTGAGGGAGGATAAAGGATGCACGATCTCGTCATTCGCGGCGGTTTGGTTGTGGACGGCACAGGCGCCAAAGGCCGCACAGCCGATATCGCCATCGACAATGGCCTTGTTACGGAAGTCGGCAATATCAATGCGAAGGGCAAGCGCGAGATCGACGCGACCGGCCTCGTCGTCACACCGGGCTGGGTGGATATCCACACCCATTATGATGGCCAGGTAACATGGGACCCGCTCCTCTCCCCCTCCTGCTGGCATGGGGTAACGACAGTCGTGATGGGCAATTGCGGCGTCGGCTTCGCCCCCACCCGCCCCGACAAGCATGACTGGCTGATCGAGTTGATGGAGGGCGTCGAGGACATTCCCGGCTCCGCTCTTGCCGAAGGCATCAAATGGAATTGGGAAACCTTCCCCGAGTATATGGACAGCCTTGATAAGCAGTCCCGCGTGCTCGACGTCGCAA
>JBAYOU010000273.1:0-3433 GCA_041678065.1 Parvibaculum sp.
ACAAGTAAAAAACAAAAACTCTTTTCAATTTTACTTATCGAGTTAATGCGCCAGCAGGTCTCTACCCCACAGGATCGCCGTAGTTCAGACGCGAAATCTTTGGGAAGGGATCGTCGCATGTCTTTTGTTCTAAGGGCCGCTTTCTGGCTCACCGTTCTCGCCTTTCTTCTGCCCAGCGCCGAGGATGAAGGCGCACCACAAACCGCAGCCCTTGCAGGCGACATTTATCAGGCGGCCTATCACGACGGGGCGCCCCCTGCTGAGGATACCGATATAGGCGCGGGCGATGCGCTTGCCCTGGCCGCCCGCTCAGCACAGGACGTGATGGGTTTCTGCGATCGAAACCCCGAAGTGTGCGAGAAGGGCCACGCCATCGCAGGCCATATCATTCGGCAGACCACCTATTATGGAAGCATGGCCATTGTCTGGGTAACCGAGAAAGCCAGGGAGCGGCAGCAGGACGGCACCAATCCGCCCGCCGGCTCGCATATGGCGCAGCCCCTTGCCGCTTCCAGTCTCACGGCTGGCGCCTGAAGTCACCCATCAGGTTTGCCCGTCGGCTTCCCGGCGCCTCGCATGGGGCGTCCCGGCGGCCAACAGCGCCCCGCCATCCAGCAAGGATGTGCGGGGCGCTTGTTCTTTGCGGCTCATATCGCTATGTCCTTTCTATGCCTTCAGACATCCGACAGGCCGATATGAGCATTCAGGATCTCATCGACGATTTCGCCTTTCTTGATGAATGGGAGGAGCGGTATCGCTATGTGATCGAACTTGGCAAAGACCTTGAACCCTTGAGCGAGGAAGAACACTCCTCGGCCAACAAGGTTGAAGGCTGCGTCAGTCAGGTCTGGCTGGTGAATGAGGTGCGCTGCGATGATGAAGGGCAGCCCGTTCTTCATTTCAGGGGGGACAGTGATGCACATATCGTGCGCGGCCTGATCGCCATTCTCATGCGCCTCTATTCCAACAAGCGACCATCCGACATCCTCGATATCGATGCACGCAGCATTCTCGCGCAGCTTGGCCTTGATGCGCATCTTACGCCCCAGCGCTCCAACGGGCTTTATTCCATGGTCGAGCGTATTCAGGCAGATGCGAAAGCTGCCCTAGGCGCTACTGTCTAGGCGCTTTCCTCAATGCCGTAATGAGCGGCCAGGCGATCCAGCGCGATCTGTAAAACGAGTTTGCCCGCCCTTTTCGGCCAGCCAAAACCCCGCTCCGCGGCCTCCAGCCCCTGCAAATGGCAGCAGACACTCAGCAATATGTCTGAAAGGCCTGGGCCGACCGCCCCAACAGCTTGTGAAACGCGCTGCCGTGCTGCGAGAGCATGGTGTGCAATCTCGGCCGGATCGCGCGGGCGGCCAGCACCGCCACTGATGGGCCGTGACCAGTCCGCTGTCACCCGCGGTGTCATCTGGCCGATGGTGAAATCGCGCCGCAGCCGCTCGCCGGCTTCAAACTGGCTTTCGCTCAAAAGCGGTTTGCCATCCCCACCCTTTCGCCGACGCAACCAGCCAAGCGGTGACTCGCCATCATTGACTTCAACAACGATTTCTTCGCTACCGAGCCTGATCTGCCGTCGGGCAGAAAGGCGATGCTGCGCCTGAAACGGATCAATGTTGTTTTCCGGCGATTGCCTGCGGGCCGCGCCCTTTTTTGCCATGCCTTTCATTGCGACCACACCTTCTTTCCGGCTTCGGGCAGACGCTTGGCAATTTCATCCAGCAGGCGGTCGAATTTCTCATCATCGCGCCGATCCTCCACCCGGCGGCAGGCGTGGGCGGCCGTAGTCCTGTCGCGCCCGAAATGACGGGCAACAGAGGCCAGGCTCACGCCATACACCACATGCGAGAAATACATGGCGACCTGCCTTGCCTGCGCCACCGGCGCGCGGCGGCGGGTGGGCGAGCGCATCTCGGAAAGTGACACCTTCCATTCCCGCGCCACAACCTCCTGGACCTTCGCCACATGCAGCGCCTTTTCCGCCTCGCCCAATCCTCGACGTCTCATATCGCCCCCCTCTCACTCACACGGGCGCCCAGCGCGCCCCTACGGGGAAATAATTTACTTATCCTGTACAAGACGGGGATAAGTTGTGTAATATTTCCGGAAACACTCACCGGGAGGCAAGCGCTGCGAACGAGGATTCGATATTTCCGCAAGGCGCGGGGACTGACGCAAACTGAGCTTGCCGAAAGCCTGGGCACGACGGCGGCGACCGTCTCACGCCTTGAAACGGCGGATATGACGCTCTCAACAGGCTGGCTGGAAAGGATCGCACAGGCGCTGGATGTGGGCGTCACCGATCTGATCAGCGCAGGGCGGGAGAATCTTGTCTGCCAGGTGGAGCTACGGGGTGGGGGTCTCGTTGCTCCCCTGCCGGAAGCAATACCGCTCGCCCCCGCCCTTGCCGAAGGCACGCGTGATCCGGTGGCTCTTCGTGTTGCTCGGGAAATCGGCCCCTACAGCGCAGGCGACATGCTCATTGCCGACACTGTGCCTGTGAGGGATGCAAGCGCGCTTCTCGGTCGCGACTGCCTGATCACCAACGCGGAAAACAGGCGCCTTTTCGGGCGACTTGCCTCGCTTGAGGGAGGGACATGCCTCGTAGTACCGCCTGAAGCGGGTGCAGCTGCGCTGAAGCTTTCGGAAGTGGAGAAGGTTGCGCCAGTTGTGGCGCTGATCCGCCACTTCCCTCCCGTCAGCCGCCCACGTTCCGGCAGGTAACGGTTACGCTGCTGGAAGCACCTTCCGCCCCGCCGCAATCCATACCCGGAAAGCACATGGGGGCGGGCGCGCCGGTGAAGTGAAAGGCGATATAGGCATCACCGCCCGATGACGCATCCACAATGCCACTCAGGTCATAGCTGCGCGTATCGCCGTGCGAGAGGGTGATGACAGTGCCGACAGGCGGATCGGAAAGCGGCACATAATGTTCACCATCGAAGGTGATGTTCGCCGTGCCTCCAACATCCCCGATCTCGCATTGCGCGGAGAGATTGGCCGGCCCTTTCTCTCCCCCCGTGATGGGGAAAAAGGCACTCTCCCCTGTGCTCAGCCTTGTCGTCCCCTCCTCAAGCCGCGCATTCGCAGTAGCGGGTGTGGCCGCAAGTGGCAAGGCAATCGCCGCAAACATGAGAAGGGCGGAATGGCGACCTGCACCCCGTAACAAACTCGACAAGAACATGACCCTTTTGCTCCCTGGGAAAATCCCCCGCCATCAGTCTGCATGCAGACGGGTAGTTGATCAACTTTGCGGAAGGGTCAAGCGATGCGCAGGTTAGCACGGCTTGCCAGCGCGTGCGCTTTCTCAGACTGCATGAAGGCATCATGGCCGAGCACCATGACGATGCGGCCTTGGTCATTCATCAGCGGCAGGCGAAGCCAAAACTGAAAAATGTTTGGCTGCTTCCACGGTGTGAGCGGCACTACG
>JBAYOU010000274.1:0-3416 GCA_041678065.1 Parvibaculum sp.
GCCGGTTTCCTGCCATGAGTTCTGCTGACAAGTCTTCCGCTCTTGACCTCGCTTCCATGCTGGTGGAACGCGCGCGCCATGCAGGTGCGGAAGCTGCGGAAGTGCTCATCGCCGAGAGCACGTCGCTCAGCGTTTCATGGCGGCTTGGAAAGCTTGAAGATGTGGAGCGCTCGGAAGGGCGTGATATCGGGCTCCGCGTCTTTATCGGCAAGAGGCAGGCGACGGTTTCTTCCACCGACACATCGCAAACCGCCTTGCAGCCAATGATAGAGCGCGCCATTGCCATGGCGCGAGCGGCGCCCGAAGACCCGTGGTGCTGTCTTGCAGACAAGGCGCAACTCGCACGGGACTGGCCCGACCTCGACATTGAGGACAAGACGCCGCCTCTTTCTGCCGAAGAACTTGCCGCCCTTGCAGCGGAAGCAGAAGAAGCGGCACTCGCTGTCAAAGGCGTTACCAATTCAGGTGGCGCGAGTGCAGGCACGGCGCGTTCCACCGCCACACTCGTCACAAGTGCGGGCTTTGCGGGAACCTATGCCGGGACATCGAGTTCCTTTTCCTGTTCCGTTCTGGCGGGTGAAGGCACGGCGATGGAGCGCGACTATGATTATTCGAGCATGCGGCACAAGGCTGATCTCGAAAAGCCGGCCGACATAGGCCGCCGCGCCGGGGAAAAGGCCGTGAAGCGGCTCAACCCGCGCAAGGTGAACTCGCAAGCAGTTCCTGTGGTCTATGATCCTCGCGTTTCGGGCGGGCTGGTCGGGCATCTGGCGGGTGCCATTTCGGGTAGTGCCATTGCGCGGGGCACGAGCTTTCTCAAGAAGGCGATGGGGCAGCGCATCTTCCCTGAAAGCATCTCCATCGTTGATGATCCGCATATGAAGCGGGGCTTGCGCTCCAAGCCTTTCGATGGGGAAGGCGTTGCGAACAAGCGCATGACGCTGGTGGAAGATGGCGTGCTGACGACATGGCTGCTTGATACAGCCACCGCGCGGCAGCTTGGTCTTGAAAGCACGGGCCATGCTGCGCGCGGCACGGGCGGTCCGCCCTCACCTTCCACCACCAATCTCTATATGGAAGCGGGCTGCCTGACGGTGAAAGAACTGATCGCCGATATTCGGGTCGGACTTTACATCACCGAACTCATCGGCATGGGCGTGAATGGCGTGACGGGAGATTACAGCCGGGGCGCTTCCGGCTTCTGGATCGAGAATGGCGAGATTGCCTATCCCGTCAGTGAGATCACCGTTGCGGGGAACCTCAAAGACATGTTCCTCAACCTGACGCCTGCGGATGATCTTGAATTTCGCTATGGCACCAACGCACCTACCATCCGCGTAGAGGGCATGACCATTGCCGGCACCTGAGACGCGAGACAATGATTTCGCGCTTCTCAAGGAGACGGTGCGGGAGGCAGGTGCGCTCGCCATGCGCTTCTACTGCACTGACCACAAGCAATGGTCAAAGGCACACGACAATACGCCTGTGACGGAAGCTGATATCGCCGTGAACGATCTGCTGTTGCAGCGACTCGGCGGCGCGCGGCCGAATTACGGCTGGCTCTCGGAAGAGACGGAGGATGACAATTCACGCCTCACAAGAAAGCGCGTGTGGGTTGTCGATCCGATTGACGGCACGCGCGCCTTTGCAAAGCAGCGCCCGCATTTCGTGATTTCCGTGGCGCTGGTGGAGGCAGGGCGCCCCTCGCTTGGTGTGCTGTTCAATCCGGCAACGAATGAGTTTTTTGAGGCGCGGCTCGGCGGCGGTGCCTTCCTTAATGACAAGCCAATCCATGTGAGCGGTGCGACGGCCATTAAAGGATGCCGGATGGTGGCCTTTCCGCCCATGTTTCGCCACCCTGCATGGCGAGAACCCTGGCCGGAGATGGAGATTCTTGAGCGCAACTCTGTTGCCTATCGCATCGCGCTTGTTGCTTGCGGGGCGGCCGATGCTGCGTTGGCACTCAACGGGAAGAACGACTGGGATCTCGCTGCTGCCGACATCATTCTCCATGAAGCGGGCGGACGGATGACAACGCATGACGGCAACGTCTTTTCCTATAACCGCCCCACCACGCGGCATCCGAGTCTTCTGGCGGCTGGCCCCATGCTTCACAGCGCGATTTCAACCCGTGTGAACACACTCAAACTACCCTCAACGAGCGGCTAGTGCCTCGCTTTTTTGCTGTTAAGATTGCAGCCGCATACCGGCTGAGGGCCCCGAACCAGGAACAAGAAGGTCAGCATGAACACTGAACCCGCCAAAGCGCCCGGACAACATGCTGAAAGCCCCGGCGCTCTTGCTTCCCTGTTTTATCTTTTCGTTTTCATCGCCGTCGTGTTTCTCGTTGCTGCTGCCGGGGGCGCTGTGACGGCAACCAGCGTCAATGACTGGTATCCGACGCTCGAAAAGCCGCCCTTCATTCCGGCCCCCTGGGTCTTCCCGCTTGTCTGGAACCTGCTCTATTTCATGATGGCGATTGCTGCCTGGCTCGTCTGGAAGGCGACCGGGAGCTTCGACCGCTCCGGCTATCCGCTCGCCATTTTCGGCGCGCAGCTCTCGCTCAATCTTGCATGGAGCATTCTCTTTTTCGGCCTGAAGAACCCTGTTCTGGGCGTGATCGACGTGGTTTTTCTGGATGTAGCCGTGGCGGCAACGATCATCGCATTCGCCCGCTTCAGCCGCCTTGCGGCCCTGCTGCTTGTGCCCTATTTCTTCTGGTCACTCTTCGCCACCTATCTGACGATTGGCGTGGCTGTGCTGAACCGCTAGGGGCAAAAAGACCGCAGCGGGAGATATTTACCATTATCGGGCTTTATGGTGGCACGGCGCGGGCTGTGATATTGTCCGCGGCAACCGGATATCCGGACGCGAAGATCAGGCGCCCGTCAGAAACAGGCCAGAATGCCAAAACCCACAAGCGATAGCACCCCGCCCAACGCCGGACAGGGCACCGGTGCCGATTCTGGCACTGCGCCCCCTGCCCGCGAGATCAGCCTTGGCGATGTCGTCAAACGCATGGCGCGCGAATATCTGAAGCCGCATTGGCGGCTGGCGGTTGTCGCGCTGGTTGCGAGTGCCATTGTGGCCGCCTCAACGGGCGTTGTGCCGCTGCTCATCAAGCATGCGCTCGACAACATTGTCGGTACTGACGCGCGGATGCTGTTACTCGTGTCGATTGCCGCCATTGCCGCCACCACGGTTCAGGCCATTGGCACTTATGTCTCCCGCGCCAATATGGCGAAGATTGGCCAGTACATTGTCGCCGCTATTCAGAAACGCATGTTCACGCGCATCATGCATGCTGATCTGGCGTGGGTGTCGCGGACGCATTCGGGCCGCTTCCTTTCCGGTTTTCTTTATGACGCGAACCGGATGCGTGACAGCATCACAGTGACGGTGATTGATCTCGGGCA
>JBAYOU010000275.1:0-3401 GCA_041678065.1 Parvibaculum sp.
CATGTGCCCCCAATCTCACTCGCCTTTTCATAGATGGTGAAATTGGTGAAGCCCTTTTCCTTCAGCTTGATCGCCGCACATATTCCGGAAACACCCGCGCCAAGAATGGCGATGCTCGGGCCAACCGCCGCGCCCGCCTGTGCAGACACATCATGAGCCAGTGCCATCTCGTCTTCCTCCCTGCCGGAGCCGTTTCCTTCTCAGGATCGGTCCTTGCTGTTCTGACATAGAAAATTGGTAAGAAAGCCTATCCCGTTTCTTCCTATGGTGGAACCATGCGGAGAAGGGGCAGACAGAACCCGCGCGACGCGCTAAAGGAGGCGCATCGCCGCTAGGGAAACTGCCATGACGAAACAGAAATCACCCGCCACGACCGACCTTTCAGACGCCCATCCGGGCCGTGTCCGCCATGCGGAATCAATCTTCGCCGATTATGGCGGCAGGCTCGCCTTTTCAGGACCCGTCGAGACGCTCCGGGTTCCTGATGATAACAGCCTTGTGCGCGAGGCTGTCGAAAGTGAAGGTCGGGGCCGCGTGCTTGTCGTGGATGGCGGCGGCGAACTCACCTATGCGCTGTTCGGGGGCAATCTTGGCAAGCTCGCGGAAAAGAATGGCTGGGCCGGTGTCGTTATTCATGGCTGCGTGCGCGACACGGCAGAGCTTGCCGAATGCGATATCGGAATCAAGGCGCTGGCCGCCCATCCCAAGCGCAGCGAAAAGCGCGGGCTTGGCGAGAAGAATGTCGTGCTGCGCCTGGCCGGGCTCACCATCGCGCCCGGCGAATGGCTCTATGCGGATGAGGACGGGATTATCGTCTCGGCTCAAAAGCTCGGCTGAAAAGAAATGCCGCGGCGCTGAGGCCGCGGCATTCAATCAAGCTTCCAGAAGATCGAGCACATAGCGCGGCAGCGCAAAGGCCGCCTTATGCACTTCCGGCGTGTAGTAGCGCATCGAAAGACCCGCAACATCGAAGCGGGTTTTCAGTTCCTGCAGCGGAACTTCGGTGAGCGAGGGATCATCCGTTCCCCAGCCAAGCGCCATCGGCCCGCCCACATAGGTGGGGATGGTGGCGAGATAGCAGGTCGCCACATTGAAGAGCTTGCGGAACTTCTCCATCGTGCCCTGCAATTCGGCACCCTGCATGAAGGGCACGCCGTTCTGCGTGACGATGACGCCGCCCGGCGCAAGCCGCGCCTTTGCTGCACGGTAGAATGGCTCGCTGAACAGCACCTCGCCCGGCCCGACAGGATCGGTTGAGTCGATGATGATGACATCGAAGCTCTTGTCCGTCTCCTCAACGAATTTTGCGCCATCCGCGAAGATGAGATCGACACGTGGATCATCGAAGGCCCCCGCGGAAATCTGCGGCAATTGCTTGCGGCAGAACTCCGTGACCGACGGATCGATTTCCACCATCGTCACATGCTCAACCGACTTGTGGCGCGTGACTTCCCGCAGGATGCCGCCATCGCCACCGCCAATGATGAGCACACGCTTCGCGCGCCCATGCGCCAGTATGGGCACATGGGTGAGCATCTCATGATAAATGAACTCGTCGCGCTGCGTGACCTGCGTGATGCCGTCCAGCGTCATCATGCGGCCGAAAAGTGCGTTGTCGAAGATCACCAGATGCTGCTGGCCGGTCGCTTCCTCGTAGCGCACCTCATCGGCACGGAAGGCGCAGATGAAACCCTCTTCTTCATAGAGGGTTTCCACCACCCAGCGTCCGGCAAGACTGCCAAGGTCGCGATTTCCCATCAGACCATACCCTCACCACGTAGATGCTCGCCGACACGAATGTCGGACGGCGTGAATGCCTCGCGCAGAACCTCGATTGCGTTGTGAGGTTCGGATTCACCGCACATGAACACGTCAAGCGCCGCATAGTCGGCCTCGGGCCAGCTATGAATGGAGATATGGCTCTCCGACAGCACAGCCACACCCGACACGCCGCCATTCGGCGTGAAGTGATGCAGATGGATATGCAGCAGCGTTGCCTTGGAGACTTCCACGCAGCGACGCAGCGTTGCTTCGATATGCTCGAGATCATCGAGGCGGCTCGCACCGATCAGATCGATGATGAGATGCGTTCCGGCAAAGCGCGTACCTGCACGCTCGATAAAGAAATCCTTCCGCTCGTCAGAAGACGTGCATCGGGCTGCGGCAGAATCGCCGGTAGCGGGAACGGGAAACTCAAGAACTTCCGCCTGGGTCTTGCTTGAATCGCTGTTCAAGTCGATCCCCAATTGGAAGAGGGCATTGGATTCGGACATGTGTGCCTCTCCCCAACCAGTAGATGGACTGACTTGCCGAACGGACACGCATGGCAGCGCACCGCACGGGGCCAATGGATATTTGTTGCTAGGTGAACGCGGATGGCTCGTCGTGAACCATACGGGGTTGCCGATCACGGGCGGCGTCGCGCGCCCGGTTTGCACTTCAACGAAACATGGGAATGCGTCGGCAAGATGCGATCGGCTTGATCCGGGGCGTCAGCCCCTCAGACTGGAACCGGACATATGCAATCTCCCTCGAAACCCGGCGGAGGCATTAAACGATGCCGTTTACCCGACATGCCGCCGAAATTGTCCAAAGAGACGCGTACGCCGTTACATAACCGGTCTTTGGCCAGTGGCACGTGCGATTGCGTTCGGGGCGTGTTTAGAGGCGCACCCCCCGCCTGTCAACACAAAGCTAAGGATTTTTGAGGCGAAACCTCCCATTCCATAACGCCTCATACACCTTCCATGAGAGGCAAGTTGCTCATTTTTTATTTGCAAACAATTCTCATTTGCATCATTTTTTGACACCGATAGCTCAGTTCGAGGAGATGCAATGAACCCCGACATGGCCGCCTCACGGATGTTTTCCGCCGATCCCAAACGCGCCTACACACCCGATCAACCGCTCAGCGAACTTGGGTTTGCGGAGCAGTTCACCGTCTGGTGCCTGCGGGTACAGTGGCGCATTTCTGCGGATGGTGTGGAAAAATCCATCCTGCTGCAGCGCGGCTTCGATGCGCTGGATATGCCGGAAGGGGCAGAGATGGTGGCGGAACTGGCGCGCGCGCTTTCGCGCAGCGTGCAACGTCCGCTCTCCATCCCCTGCCCCCACTGGCGCGTGCTGACAAGCGATGAAGTCCGTATACTGAACTTTATCGCTGCCTTACAGCAGGGAACTGGATCACACGCAAGGCTTGACCCGGGCTGGATGGCAGCGCCTTGCAGCACCTCCCGCATCTGGGCACCCGCACAGCGCTTCGCCCTCGCCCTTTCAGCAGCGGGCCTCACGCTCGGTGCGGTTTTCCAATCGCCTTCCCCGTTTCCGGAGGCGATGCCGCGCCTTCTGCACTGAAACGGATCAGCCGAAATTCCGCGCCGATGCGAGATTGCCAAGGCGGC
>JBAYOU010000276.1:0-3394 GCA_041678065.1 Parvibaculum sp.
ACCATCGCGACCGCCGCCTGCCGAACGGCGGTAAATGGTGGCGAGTTCATTGCCCGGGTGAGGCGCGAAACGGGCCTCGCACTTGAAGTCATCACCACGGAGGATGAGGCGCGACTGGCTGTTGCTGGCTGCTCGCCACTGCTCGATCGGGAATGCGCTTCCGCGCTTGTTTTCGATATAGGCGGCGGCTCGACCGAACTTATCTGGGTGCGGCTCGAAAAAAGACAGGGCGGGCGGGTGTGTCCGGTGATCGGCGACTGGATTTCGCTCCCCTGCGGTGTCGTCACGTTGGCCGAACGGCACGGCGGGATCGATGTGCCGCAAGTGATTTACAAACGCATGGTGATGGAAGTCGCAGACAGCCTCACACCTTTCCTTGAACGCCTGCGCGGGAAGCGCGACAACCACCACCCGTTCCATCTTCTTGGAACCTCGGGTACGGTGACGACGATTGCGGGTGTCCATCTCGGCCTTGAGCGCTATGACAGGGCGCGGGTGGACGGCATATGGATCGAGCCTGCGGATGTCCGCCGCGTCACCCGCGATCTTCTCGAGATGGATTATGCACGCCGCGCGGCCCATCCTTGTGTGGGGCAGGAGCGAGCCGATCTGGTGCTCGCAGGCTGCGCAATCTTTGAGGCGATTGCCGATGCGTGGCCCGCAGACAGGCTCCGCGTCGCAGACCGCGGATTGCGAGAAGGTATTCTGATGTCGCTCATGCAAGCCGATGCCGCCCGCCCGAGGCGCCGTCGCCGGGGCGGCCGGCGCAGCGGCACACGCGCGGCAGAGATGGTTGAGGCATGACAAAGACACCGAGAAGGCCCGGCAAGGGCGGCACAAGCAAAAGCGCCATCGCGGGCGGCACACGCGCCCTCAAGGTGCGGGTGAAAACCGCGCGGAAACGCAGTAACTCCTCCACGCGCTGGCTCTCGCGCCAGTTGAACGACCCATATGTGCATGCCGCGCGGCGGGATGGCTACCGTTCCCGCGCCGCCTATAAGCTGCTGGAAATGGATGATCGCTACCGCCTGCTGCGCCCCGGTGCGCGCGTGGTTGATCTCGGCTGCGCCCCGGGGGGCTGGTGTCAGGTCGCCGTCGCGCGTGTGAAAGCAGACAAGGATTCGCCCCAGGCGGGCCGCGTTATCGGCCTCGACTATCTGGAAATGGACCCGGTGCCGGGCGCCACCATCCTCCAACTCGATTTTCTGGAAGAGGGTGCTGATGACCGCGTAAAGGAGTTGCTCGCGGGTGAGGCGGATCTCGTTCTCTCCGATATGGCGGCTCCTACAACTGGCCACAAGCAGACGGACCATCTGCGCATCATGCATCTCTGCGAGGTGGCTGCGCATTTCGCGATCGAGGTTTTGGCACCCGGTGGTGCCTTTCTTGCCAAGGTGTTGCGGGGTGGAACGGAGAATGAGCTTCTGCTTCTCCTCAAGCAGCACTTCAAGACAGTACAGCATGTGAAGCCGGATGCGAGCCGGGCAGACTCGGCCGAAATGTATGTGTTAGCACAGGGCTTTAAGGGCAGAACTGAAGGTGATGTGGAAGGAGCAGCCTGATTATTTCGCGCCTGCGGTATCGTCCCCTTTGCAATCCTGCATATAGGTGTTAAAAGCCAGCGCCAACACACGATAGGGTGGCCTTAACGGCCCAGGAGGTTGGCAGTATGATCCGTGAAGCGCTGACGTTTGATGACGTCCTTTTGTTGCCGGCTGCTTCCACAATCCTGCCTAGTCAGGCTGACACCAGAACTCGCCTGACAAAATCCATCACTCTTGGCATCCCCATAATCTCCGCAGCCATGGACACGGTCACGGAAGCGCGCCTTGCCATTGCCATGGCACAGGCAGGCGGTATCGGTGTTCTCCACCGCAACATGACGCCCGAGGCGCAGGCCGAACATGTCCGGCAGGTGAAGAAGTTTGAAAGCGGCATGGTGATCAACCCGGTCACCATCACCCCGGACGCCATGCTCGCGGATGCGCTTCGCGAAATGCAGTATCACGGCATTTCCGGCATTCCGGTGGTGGAACCGGGCACGAAAAAGCTGGTTGGCATCCTCACCAATCGCGATGTGCGCTTTGCCAGCAACCCCGCCGAGCCCGTCCGCAACCTGATGACGAAGGAAAACCTCGTCACCGTTGCAGATGGCGTCAGCCAGGAAGAAGCCAAGCGCCTGTTGCATCGCCATCGCCTCGAAAAGCTGATTGTCGTGGATGATGCCTATCGCTGCATCGGCCTCATCACCGTGAAGGATATCGAGAAGTCGCAGCTTCATCCGAATTCCGCCAAGGATGAGCAGGGTCGACTGCGCGTCGCTGCCGCCACCACGGTGGGGGACGAGGGGTTTGCCCGTTCCGAAGCCCTGATGGATGCTGGCGCAGACGTGATCGTTGTGGACACGGCGCATGGCCATTCCGCCCGCGTGTCGGAAGCGGTGGAACGCATCAAGAAGGCTTCCGGCGATATACAAGTGATTGCCGGGAATATAGCCACTGCAAGCGCGGCCAAGGCGCTCATTGATGCGGGCGCAGATGCGGTGAAGGTAGGCATCGGGCCGGGCTCGATCTGCACCACGCGCATCGTGGCGGGCGTAGGTGTTCCCCAACTCACCGCCATCATGGATGTGGTTGAGGAGGCTAGGAAGGCGGGTATCCCCGTCATCGCCGATGGCGGTATCAAATTCTCGGGCGACCTCGCCAAGGCGATTGCCGCAGGCGCCGATTGCGCCATGCTCGGCTCGCTCTTTGCGGGCACCGAAGAATGCCCCGGCGAAATCATTCTCTATCAGGGCCGCTCATATAAGGCCTATCGCGGCATGGGCTCGGTTGGTGCGATGGCTGTTGGCTCGGCGGACCGCTACTTCCAGCAGGATGTGAAGGATTCGCTGAAGCTGGTGCCGGAAGGCATTGAAGGTCAGGTGCCCTATAAGGGACCGATCTCCACTGTGATCCACCAACTGGTGGGTGGCCTGCGCGCTGCGATGGGCTATACCGGCAGCGCGACCGTGAAAGAGTTTCAGGAGCGGGCAGAGTTCGTCCGTATTTCCGCCGCGAGCCTTCGCGAAAGCCATGTTCACGATGTGACGATTACCCGCGAGGCGCCGAACTATCCCGGCGGTATGAGCTGACGGAATTTGGTATTGGCGCTGATGCGCTGGCTGGAGCCCTGACATGAAGCCCGGCGCGCGTCTGCAATCCGCGATCGACATTCTCTGCGATATTTTTGCAAGCGGCCGCCCGGCTGACCGCGTCTTCGATCAGTGGGCGCGTTCCAGCCGCTTTGCCGGCTCGAAAGACCGTGCCGCGGTGGGCGAGATTGTGTACACCGTGCTGCGTCGACGGGCGGAACTGTCCGCTGCTATCGAAACCTCGGAACCGCGTCTCCTCGC
>JBAYOU010000277.1:0-3391 GCA_041678065.1 Parvibaculum sp.
CAATCTGTGCCCACCGCACCGTGCTTGTCTTTGTGAATACGCGCTCGCAGGCCGAATTCGTATTTCAGGAGTTGTGGCGGCTCAATGAAGAGGCGCTGCCCATCGCGCTTCACCACGGCTCACTCGCGCCCGAAGCGCGGCGAAAGGTGGAAGCGGCAATGGCGGCAGGCACCTTGCGTGCCGTGGTCTGCACCTCCACGCTCGATCTCGGTATCGATTGGGGCGAGGTCGACCTCGTGGTCAATATGGGCGCACCGAAAGGCGCAAGTCGCCTGCTCCAGCGCATCGGCCGTGCGAACCACCGGCTTGATGAGCCCTCCCATGCGCTGCTCGTGCCGGCCAATCGCTTCGAAGTGCTGGAATGTGTGGCGGCGCGCGCCGCTGCCGTTGAAGGGGCGCAGGACGGCATGGTGTCCCGCATCGGCGCGCTTGATGTGCTGGCACAGCATGTTCTCGGCTGCGCCTGCTCAATTCCTTTCGACCCGGATGAGCTTTATGCTGAAATCCGTTCCGCCGCGCCTTACCACGCACTCACGCGCGAGGATTTCGACCAGGTGGTCGATTTCGTTTCGACCGGCGGTTATGCGCTGAAGACTTACGATCGCTTCGCGCGCCTGCGACCCAATGCAAAGGCGGACGGAGATATGCGGCTCCGCGCGGCGTCGCCCACCGTCATCCAGCAATACCGCATGAATGTCGGCACGATTGTCGAAGCGCCCATGCTGAAAGTGCGCATGGTGAGGCGCGGCACGCGCCGCCCGACAGGCGCGATGGGCGGGCGCTATCTCGGAGAGATCGAAGAATATTTCATCGACCAGCTGGTGCCGGGCGACACATTCCTCTTTGCCGGGCAAGTACTCCGCTTCGAAGGGCTTTTTGAAACGGAGGCGCTCGTCACGCGCTCCACGGGCCGCGAACCGAAAATCCCTTCCTATTATGGCGGCAAGTTTCCGCTCTCCACCTATCTCGCCGCGCGGGTGCGGCGCATGTTTGCGCGGCGCGAGGAATGGACGAACCTGCCGCAGCCGGTGCGCGAATGGCTGGAGATTCAAGTCTGGCGTTCCGAACTGCCGGGCGAGGATAATTTGCTGGTTGAATGCTTTCCGCGCGGCGACCGCTTCTACCTCGTATGTTATCCTTTTGAGGGACGCCTGGCCCATCAGACGCTCGGCATGTTACTGACGCGCCGTCTCGATCGGGCCGGTGCGCGGCCTCTCGGTTTCATCGCATCAGAATATGCGCTCGCCATCTGGTGCCTGCGCGATCCGGGGTTGATGCATGAGCGCCATGAACTGCCCCTTGGCGAGCTTTTCGCAGAAGACATGCTGGGCGATGATCTTGATGCTTGGCTTGCCGAGTCGAGCCTGCTGAAGCGCACATTTCGGGACTGCGCCATCATCTCGGGCTTGATAGAGCGCCGCTATCCGGGGCAGGAGAAGACCGGGCGGCAGGTCACTTTTTCTTCCGATCTCATCTACAATGTGCTGCGCGAGCACGAGCCGGATCATATTCTGCTGCGTGCCACCTATAATGATGCGGCGACGGGGCTGCTTGATGTGGCGCGGGTGGCGGCGATGCTGAAGCGCGTGAAGGACCGCATCCGGCTGAAACGTCTCGACCGCGTGTCGCCCCTTGCCGTGCCGGTGCTACTCGATATAGGCAGGGTCGCGGTTGGCGGCGAGGCTGACGAGGCGCTTTTGTCAGAAGCAGCAGATGAGCTGATAGCCGAAGCGACAAGGCTCATGTAGCGGAGTGAGTGAATGCCCTATGCGGATTTGCAGGAACGGCGCGAGGGGAGCGGTATGCATGCCGCCGGGCAGCCGTCATTGCGGGTCTGCGGGCATCTCTTTCACCTGTTGCCCGAAGGGGCGGGATGGCTCGCGCAAGAACGGCTTCTTGTCGTGGCCGATCTTCATCTCGAAAAAGGCTCGGCCTTCGCCGCGCGAGGTATCGCGCTACCGCCTTATGACACGCGGGCGACCATTGGCCGTCTGGAAGCGCTCATCGCACGGCTGAAGCCGCAGACATTGGTGGCGCTTGGCGACAGTTTCCATGATGGCGAGGCGGAGCACCGCATGGATGATGAGGACGCTGCGCGCCTCGCCCGGCTTTCACGTTCGCTCGACTGGGTCTGGATTGCCGGAAACCATGATCCGGAGCCACCCCGCGCTTTTGGCGGTGTGGTGAAGGAAGAACTGCGCCTCGGCGCGCTCACTTTCCGGCATGTGCCGCTTCCCGCGCCGCAGACGGGCGAGATTGCGGGACATCTCCATCCTTGCGCCGCCGTGCGCGTGCGGGGAAGACGGTTGCGCCGCCGCTGCTTTGCGAGCGATGGCACGCGCATGATCATGCCGGCCTTCGGTGCCTATGCCGGTGGGCTCAATGTGCTGGACAATGCCTATGATGGGCTGCTGCCCGGCTTTGATTTTCACGCATGGATGATAGGCGCGCGCGCCGTCGTTCCCGTTTCGGCAAGCCGCCTCGAAGCGGACTGATTGCTCAGCCGAAGGTGGCGAGCACGGGAAAGGTTTCGATCAGAAAGATCGCAAGCCGCTCAAAAGTGCCGGTGAGCATCATCAATCCCGTTCCGGCGAGAAGCAGTCCCGCTGCCATTTCAACCTTTCTCATGTGGCGACGAAACTTCGCGGCGAAGCCGAGGAAGCCGCGCACCGCAAAGGCCGCCGCGAGGAAGGGAATGCCAAGCCCGAGCGAATAGACGGTGAGGAGCAGCACACCGGCAGAGAGGCTTTCCTGCGCGGCTGCAATGGTGAGGATCGTCGCGAGGATTGGGCCGATACAAGGCGTCCAGCCAAAGGCGAAAGCAAGCCCCAGCAGATAGGGGCTTGCAAACTGCATCAGGAAACTCCGCTCGCCCTCGCCACTCCCCGCCAGATGAAAGCGCGCCTCGCGGTTGAGAAAGGCAATGCGGAAAAGCCCCATATAATGCAGGCCAAACACGATGATGATTGCACCGGCAATGCGGGTAAGGATTTCCTTGTGCTGGACGATCAGCGGATTGATCGCAGAGGCGCTTGCACCCAGCGCCACAAAGATGGTGGTGAAGCCGAGCACGAAGCCGACCGCGCCAAGCGCCACCCGCATTGTCAACCCTTCGGAAGTCGCGCTGTTTTCTTGGGTCAGTTCTTCCAGTGACGTGCCTGCAATGAAGCAGAGATAGGCTGGCACAAGCGGCAGCACACAGGGCGAGAGAAAACTGATAAGGCCGCCCAGCGCTGCGGCGAGATAACTCATATCCATCACGGCAATCCGATCACCGCCGGCCCATGATCGCCGAGGCGAGCCATCCGGCAAAGGCCGCGACCAGCACGGCAACAAGCCCGTAGAGTAACGGGTCGCTATGGGCCATGCGATAGATAAACCGCTCAAGGCC
>JBAYOU010000278.1:0-3378 GCA_041678065.1 Parvibaculum sp.
GAGGTTGCGCACGAGCGTCTGCGTGCCGGTGTGGCAGAAGGTGCAGGTGAGGGTGCAGCCCACCTGACTGGAGATACAGAGCGTGCCGCGCCCTTCCTCGGGAATATAGACCGTCTCGATTTCAGGTCCCGGCACGCCGGGCACGCCGGAGGGAAGGCGGATCAACCATTTGCGTGTGCCATCGACCGATTTCTGTTCGGTCACGACTTCAAGCCGAGAAATGTCAAAAGCGTCGGCCAGCGCGCCGCGCAATTCCTTGGAAAGGGCGGTTATGCCCTCAAAGCTCGTCAACCCGCGCGTATAAAGTCCGTTCCAGATTTGCCCCGCGCGCATGCGGAGTTGCTTCTCCGGCAGGCCGAAGCGGGCGAGTGCCTCCATGAGCTGCGGTCGCGTCAGCCCCACAAGATGCGGGCGCGGCGCGGCGATGGGAGTGGCCTCCCGTTTGTTATGGGCGATGTCGAGCGTTGTCATGGGTCTCAGATCAACCGTTTCGGGCCGGGAAACAGGTATTTCCGCGCCAGCCGGGGCCAGCGCGGATCGTCGGGTCTTCTTATCACAAAAGGCGCGCGAGGCGCGAATCAGCCGAAAACCGGCAAGCCGCGCCGCTTAGAGACTGTTTGAAAAGCCTCTCCCCCTACATCGTCATGGCCCGATTTAATCGGGCCATCCACGTCTTTATCTTTGGTTTTACCGTAAAGACATGGATGGCCGGGTCAAGCCCGGCCATGACGAGGTTGGTTTGTTGACCATTCAGGAGACCTTGGGGAACTTTTCAAACAATCACTTATTTGCAGGTTTCGTTGATTTTGTTGAGGGCGGAAGCCGAGCCCTTCAGCGAATAGGTGTCGGTCGTCAGCGTGTCGCGCTGCGAGGTGCCACGAATTTCCATGGAAGAACCGGCCCGAAGCGCCTGCACCATCTTGTTCTCCTCGGCGGGCTTTTCGAGCCAGGCCCAGTAGCTGTGTTCGCCGCCTTCCTTCACGCCGGAGAACATCTGGAACTTGTCCTTGCCGACCGTTGCATAGGGACGGCTCGTATCCTTGAAGGGATAGCCGATGCGCATGCTGATTTCGTTTTTCGTGCCTCGCGCGGGGCGGTGCGTCACCATGAAATAGACATCCCCCCGGTTTGCGCCTGCGGGGAGCGATTTTGTGGGGGTGGTCATCGCGTAGCACATGCGCTCGCTGCCCGAGCCGTAGCTATAGGCAGCCCAGTCGTCGTAACGGCCGAGAAGCTTGGGGGCATCCTGAGCGGAAGCGCTGGCGGCGAGACCCATCACGCCAAAGGTGAGGGCAAAAGCGGCGATTGTCAGCTTCATGGGATTCAGCATCAGCGGCATGGAAAGCGAGGAAAGAAACGGGCGTCTCAGCATGTTCTCCAACTCTTTTCAGAACGATTCCCTGTGTCAACGGCCCGGGAGCAGGCCCCGACCATAACGGCCATCGCGAACGATTTCCAGATATGGCTCATGTAAATCCCCCGTGATCGGCCCGACTTCCGCAGACATCGCCGCAGCTGGCCCGATCACTGTGCAGGCTTTCCGAAACATGTGGCGGAACCGTGGCAGCGAGCCTCTTTCGTCCCGAAATCTGGCGAATATCTGCCCGCTCGTGCTAAGGGAGAAGCATAGATATTTTCATGAATGCGCGAGCAGCGCACAGCAGACAGGGAGAGAATCATGAAAGCCATTCTTTGCAAGGAATATGGCCCGCCGGAGAGCCTCGTCATCGAGGAGGTTCCGAGCCCGGAGCCCAAGAAGGGCGAGGTGGTGCTGGAGGTGCATGCCGCCGCGGTGAACTTCCCTGACGTGCTCATCATCCAGAACAAATATCAGTTCAAGCCGCCGCTTCCCTTCTCGCCGGGCGGCGAGGTCGCGGGCAAGGTCATCAAGGTCGGCGAAGGCGTGACCAAGGTGAAGGTCGGCGACCGCGTGATCGGTTCCTGCGGCTGGGGCGGCTTTGCGGAGGAAATCGCGATTGATGAAACGCGGGTGACACCCATCCCGGACGGGATGGATTTCGTCACGGCATCCGCCTTCCTCATGACCTATGGCACATCACATCATGCGCTGAAGGACCGCGCCGCACTGAAGCCGGGTGAGACGCTGCTGGTGCTGGGTGCTGCGGGTGGCGTCGGCCTTGCTGCGGTGGAGCTTGGCAAGGCGATGGGCGCGCGCGTGATCGCGGCGGCTTCTTCCGAAGACAAGCTTGCAGTCTGCAAGGAGCATGGCGCGGATGAGACGATCCTCTATCCCGCAGGCGAGCTTGATCGCGATGCGCAGAAGGCGCTGACCGACCGCATCAAGGAATTGACGGGCGGGCAGGGTGCCGATGTCGTTTATGACCCGGTGGGCGGCGACTATTCGGAAGCAGCCCTTCGCGCGACGAATTGGGAAGGCCGCTTCCTTGTGGTCGGTTTTGCGTCCGGCCCCATTCCGAAAATCCCGCTCAACCTTGCGCTGCTCAAGGGCTGCCAGATCGTCGGTGTATTCTGGGGTGCCTTTACGGGTCGCGAGCCGAAGCGCCATCAGGAAAATCTGAAGGAGCTGATGGACTGGTTTGGCAAGGGCAAGCTGAAGCCGCATGTCTCCCGGACCTACAAGTTCGAAGAGGTGGCGGAAGCGCTGAACGACATGGCCGCGCGCAAGGTCAAGGGCAAGATCGTCCTCGTGCCGACGCGCTGAGGACGCTCCTGTAAATTGTCATGGCCCGGCAGTGTCCGGGCCATGACGCTGCTGATGCCGTGACCATCCCGGGGGAAACAGTGACGGGGGAAACACATAAATGAAGCGCGCTTTGCTTGCGCTTGGTGTGACCTTCGGCGTCGCGCTGGTGGCGCTTTTCGCTTTCCTCATCTATGTGCTGCTCGCTTCTGGCGACGCGGGTTATTGGGAAGGCGAGATCGCGGATTTCGAGCGGCGCGATGTGTCGAATCCGCCACCTGAAAACGCGGTGCTTTTTGTCGGCGGGCGCGATGTGCGCCTCTGGACGACATTGGCAGAAGACATGTCGCCCGTTCCCGTGATCGGACGGGGCTTTGGCGGGGCGCAGATTCCGCATATCAATCATTATCGCGCGCGCATCATTCATCCTTACAATCCGCGCGCCATCATCATCATGGCGGGTGATGCCGATCTTGCAGATGTGCGCGGGCGTCGGCCTGAAGATCTGCTTGATGATTTCCGAACGCTTCTCCTGTCGCTGCGCGCAGAAGGCGAAATGGCGCCGGTCATTTTCGTTTCGATCCGCCCTTCACCTGCGCGCGAAGAGCGCTGGTATGGCGCGCAGCGCGCCAATGCGTTGATCGCGGATTATGTGAGTGGCGAAACGGGTGCCTATTTCCTCGATGTGACCCAGGCCATGGTCGATGAAAAAGGGC
>JBAYOU010000279.1:0-3367 GCA_041678065.1 Parvibaculum sp.
AAAAATCCCGATGATGAGAAGGCCGACAATGACGCCATATTCTTCCGCCACCACCGCGAAGATGAAATCCGTATGCGCGTCCGGCAGGATGCGCTTCACGATGCCCTCACCCGGCCCGCGACCGAAGAAACCGCCCGCATGCACGGCATCAAGCGCACGGTCCACCTGATAGGTGTCGCCAGATTCCGGATTCAGGAAGCGATCCACGCGGCTTGCCACATGCGGCATCGCCGAATAGGCAACAAAGGCGCCAACCATGGCCATGCCTGCGAGCGAGCCGATCCAGAACCAGGAGAGGCCTGCCATGAAGAACATGGCGCCGAACACCATTGTCACCAGCATGAGCTGCCCGAAATCCGGCTGCAGCGCGAGCACGCTGATCGTCATCGCATAAATCACCAGCGCCAACGCCGTGCCCGGCACATCTGGCGTGCGCTGCGCTTCGGCAAAGAACCACGCTATCAGCACAACAAAGGAAGGCTTTACGAATTCGGAAGGCTGGATGCTGAATGGGCCGATATAGAGCCAGCGATGCGCGCCATTGATTTCCGGCCCGATAACAACCGTCAGCGCCATCAGCACGAAGGAAACGGCGAACACAATTGCCGCAACACGGCGCACCATGCGCAGATTAAGAAGCGACACGCCGATCATGATACCGATAGCAGGCAACACGAAGGCAAGCTGCCGATAGACGAAATGGAAGGGCGGCAGGTTGATACGCATGGCAACGGCGGGGCTTGCCGCAAGCGTCAGCAAACCGCCCAGCAGCATAAGGCTGAAGAGGCCAAACAGCGTCCACTTGTCGACGGTCCACCACCATTCGGCGATTGCGCTGCGATTTGTACGGGCGAGCCGGATCATGCGACGCCCCCCTTGGCACCGAGACGCTCCTGCACGGCGGCGCGGAACACATCTCCGCGCTCCTCGAAGCTTTTGAACTGGTCGAAGGACGCACAGGCAGGCGAGAGAAGCACGACCTTGAACTCTGCCGGATCAGCCAGCGCATCGCGCGACGCTGCTTCGACAGCACGGTCGAGCGTGCCGCAATGAATGGCCTCAACCTTGTCCCTCAGAGTCTCGGCAAATTCGGACGCCGCATCCCCAATCAGATAGGCGCGGCGAATGCGCGGGAACCACTCTTCAAGCGAGGCAATGCCGCCCTCCTTCGCCTTGCCGCCAATTATCCAGTAGATGTTGTCGTAAGTAGCAAGTGCCTTCGATGCCGCATCGGCATTCGTTGCCTTGCTGTCATTCACAAAGCGAACGCCGTCCGCATCACCGACAATCTCCATGCGATGGGCGAGGCCGGGGAAACTTTCAAACGCGGCAAGGATGCGTTCGCGATGGTACCCGAGTGCGCGCCCCACTGCATAGGCCGCCGCCGCATTCTGCCAGTTATGCGCGCCCGCCAGCGTTTTGATCGCGGCAAGATCGCCCGCCTTCACACCCTGCGCGCCGAGGTTTTCATAGAGAACGCCGTTTAGCGCATAGACACCGCGTGACAATGCCTTGCCAACCGAGATTGGAACCACCTGCGCAACACGTCTGGCCGTAACATCCGTGCAGATGCTGCTTGTGCGCATGTCATCAATGCCAATGACGGCGCTATCCGCTTCGCTTTGCAACGCAAAGAGTCGTGCCTTTACATCGGCGTAATGCTCCACCGTGCCATGCCGGTCGATGTGGTCTGGGGTGATGTTGAGAAGCACCGCCACATTCGGCGCGAGCGAGGGCGCGAGATCAATCTGATAGGACGAGACTTCCACCACATAGACTGTTGCAGCTTCCGGCGCATCAAGCTCCAGAACAGGCTTGCCGATATTGCCGCCCACCTGCGCATTGTCGCCGCAACGCCGCACCATATGGCCGATAAGAGCCGTTGTCGTGGACTTGCCATTTGTGCCGGTGACAGCGACCAGTCTCGTCTTCTTTCCGGATGCACGCAGCGCCCTCTGGAAAAGCTCGACATCGCCGATCACCTCGACGCCCGCTGCCTGTGCCTTCAGCACCGCTTCATGGGGCTTTGGATGCGTCAGCGGAATACCGGGGCTGAGGATCAGCGCGGAAAGATGCTCCCAGACCCACCCTCTGGAATCCGCCAGAGTGAAGCCTTCCTTCGCTGCTTCTTCGCGCTTCTCCGACGCATCATCCCACGCAAAAACCTTTGCGCCACCTGCTTCAAGAGCGCGCGCGGTCGCGAGCCCGGACTTGCCAAGCCCGAGCACTGCCACGTTCTTTCTCTCAAAGCCGGTTGCGGCGATCATGAATGACTACCTCAACTTCAAGGTTGCAAGGCCCGCCATGGCGAGCACGACCGAGATGATCCAGAAGCGCACAACAACGGTCGGTTCCGCCCAGCCCTTCTGTTCGAAATGATGGTGAAGCGGCGCCATGCGGAAGACGCGCTTGCCTGTGAGCTTGAACGAAGCGACCTGCATGATGACCGACACGGCTTCGAGCACGAAAAGCCCGCCAATGATGGCAAGCACCAGTTCATGCTTTGCAGCAACGGCGATTGCGCCCAGCGCACCGCCGAGAGCGAGCGAGCCCGTGTCGCCCATGAACACCATGGCAGGCGGCGCGTTATACCAGAGGAAACCAAGCCCCGCACCAATCAGCGCACCGCAGAAGACTGCAAGTTCACCTGTACCGGGCACGAAGTGAATCTGGAGATAATCCGCAAAGACCGCATTGCCGACGAGATAAACGATGAGACCAAGCGAAGCCGCGGCAATCATCACCGGCACAATGGCGAGCCCGTCGAGCCCATCCGTGAGATTGACGGCATTGGAGGAGCCGACAATCACCAACGCGCCGAACAGGAAGAAGAACCCTCCAAGCTCGATAAGCAGCGTCTTGAAGAAGGGCACGGTAAGCGCTGTCTGCAGCGGCTCACTCGCCACGAGCACCAACGCCCACATGGCAACAAGGGCGATGATGAACTCAAAAAAAAGCTTCACACGGCCCGGCACACCCTTCGGCGAAATCTTCGAGACTTTGAGATAGTCATCCGCAAAGCCCACCGCGCCGAAGCCGAGCGTCACAAAGAGAACGATCCAGACATAAGGATTTTTGAGGTCCGCCCAAAGCAGGACGGAAGGCACGAGACCCACCAGAATAAGGAAGCCACCCATGGTGGGCGTACCCTGCTTCTGGATCACATGCGTCTGCGGGCCATCTTCACGAATAGGCTGGCCACGCCGTTGTTTTGCCTTCAGCAGCGCGATAAGCCGCGGCCCGAAGAGAAAGCTGATGAGAAGCGCCGTTACCGTCGCGCCGCCAGTGCGAAATGTGATGTAGCGAAAGACATTCAGCGCCGGAATGTCGCCTGCCATGCCTCCGAGCCAGTCGTAAAGCATCAGTT
>JBAYOU010000280.1:0-3340 GCA_041678065.1 Parvibaculum sp.
CAACATTGACGATGTTGAGCACACCCCAGACAAGCGCCATGCCATAAGCCGCGAGCGCGAAGATCGCACCGATGAGAAGCCCGTTCAGCACCACATCAAGCGCGACGGGTGGAAACTCGAACAACAGGGAAAGATTATCGAGCACGCGGGATCAACCCTTCCTGTCAGCGTTCGGACCAGGGTGGCGTCGGCCAGCGCAATTCGCCCTCGGCAAATTCGCGCGGATAGACAACCACGTATTTTCCGTCCTGAACCTGAAAGAGAACGGTGGGCTTTGAAACATTCTTTCCCGTCTCATCAAACTTGATCGGGCCATAGAAGGTCTGCATGTCTGTCTGCGACAGCGCATCGCGCACAGCATCCGGCTCCAGCGTACCCGCACGTTCAAAGGCATTCGCAAAGACCTGCACCGCAGCGCTCGACTCCGCCGCTTGATAAGGCGCGACATGTTTGTATGTCGCCTCGTAAAGCGCAGCATAATCGGAAGCGCTGCCAAAAAGCGCATCTTCATATTTCAGCGTGGAAGCCCATTGCGCGGCACAGAGCGTATATTCCGCCGCTGCGCCAAACTTCTCCGCCACCTGCGCGCTGTCGCAATGGGTGAGCGCCATCATCGGCACATTGACACGTTGATCTGCCACCTGCCGCACGGCAAGAGCCGCACCCTTGTCATGGCCGGAAATCAGCAGCAAATCTGGCCGCAGCGCCTTTGTTTTGGTCAGCGTGGCCGACATGTCATTGAGTTCGGGCGGCAGCTTGTCATCCACCACAACTTTCATGCCATGCTTGACAATGTCTTCCAGCACGCCTTCGCGCACATCCTGCGAGAAGGGATCGTTTTCAAAAGCCATCGCCACGCGCAGCTTTGACGGGTCTTCATTCAGCGCCGCTGCGAGATCGACCGCGCCACGCAGATATTGATCGGTCGTGGAAAGCACCGCGAAGAGATAGCGATAGCCCTTACGAAAGAGCGACACCGCCGCGCCATTCGCCTCCACCATCGGCACGCCATATTTCTCGGTAACGGGCGCAATCGCTTCCGTGAGGCCGGAAGAGTAAGGCCCGAGGAGAAACTTCACGCCATCCTGCTGGATCAGCCGCTCCACAAGCTGCGCGCCGCGCGCCGGTGTCGATTCATCATCGTAATAGATGATCTCGATACGGTAGGACTTGCCCCCGACCTTCACCCCACCCGCTTCATTGATGAGCTTCGCGGCGAGGTCATAGCCATTCTTGGTAAACTGGCCGTTGGAGGAATATTTGCCGGTGAGCGAAATCGCCGCCCCGAGCTTTATGACCCCTGTTTCCTGTGCATAGGCCGCCCCGCTAAAGGCTGCGACCAGCAACAGCACAAGACCGGTAACCAGGCTTCTCATCCTTATCTCTCCCCCACGGATTCGGCTTGGTGTCGGGGCCGCCAGCGGCTCCGAGGGGCACTTATACCCTCTTGAAGCCTGATCAGGAAATTCCCAGATATGACCTGCCGGGCGCCGCCAGTCGGGTCCAGCGCGGGAGGTAGTAGCCGGCCATTGGCGGCATGACGCGCTTCCCGCAGGAAAAAAGCATCGCTTGAAGAGGATGTAAGATATGCGGAACTTCGATTTTTCTCCCCTTTACCGTTCGACCGTCGGCTTTGACCAGCTTCAGTCGCTGCTCGACTCCGTGACGCGCGACACGAGCCCCACCTATCCGCCCTATAATATTGAACGAACCAGCGAAAATGGGTATCGCATCTCGGTGGCCGTAGCGGGCTTTGGCGAGTCCGACCTTGAGATCGAGGTAAAGCAGAACGTGCTGACCATTGCTGGCCGCCGCAATGAGTCAGAAGATGCGACATATCTCCATCGCGGCATTGCGGGACGCAGCTTTGAACGCCGCTTCCAGCTTGCGGAGCATGTCGAGGTGGAAGGCGCCCATCTGGAGAACGGTCTTCTCCATGTAGACCTTCTGCGCCGCGAGCCCGAGGAATTGAAGCCGCGCCGCATCGAGATCAAGCCGGCATCTGGCGTGAAAACGATTGAGGCGAACCTCGCCACAGCAGCGGACTGATCTCTCAACACACTTGATCGTGAGGGGCGCTTCGGCGCCCCTTTTGCTTTGCTTTCAACGAAGCGAAAGCCGCGTTTCGATGATTATCGGCTCTCCTTCAAGCGGATGGCGCATGAAGCCGAGATCGTCACACAGATTCAGCATGCTCCGGTTTTCGCGCAGCACATGGCCGAAGATTTCGCCCACACCGCGCGAATGCCCATAGTCGATCAGCTGCCGCATCAACGCATAGCCAAGCCCATGCCCGTGCAGATCGCTGCGCACAATGATGGCAAACTCCGCCCGCTCGCGGTCCGGGTCTTCTGAAAGACGCCCCACCGCCGCAAATTCCTTTCGCGTCTCATCCGTGAAGACAACGAAAGCCATCTCGCGGTCATAGTCGATCTGCGTAAGACGCGCGGCAAGTTGGCGGGGCAGCTTGCGCAGCGGCGAGAGGAACCGCAGCCGCACATCCTCCGGGTCGCTATTGGCGAGCAATTCATCGGTGAGGTGCATATCTTCCGGCCGGATCGGACGCAGCGGATAGACACGGCCATCACGGTCGGTGAGGCTTCCTTCCAGCGAGAGCGGATAGGGACGAATGGCAAACCGCGCCGTGCCTTGCACCTTGGCAGGCGCAATCCGCACGCGCGCATCAAGCGCGATAATGCCATCGGCATCCGCCCATAGCGGATTTATATCAAGCTCCACCACCTCCGGATGATCCGCCGCCAGATCACCCAGCGCCATCAACGCCATTGAGATTGCATCGCGATCCGCAGGCGGCTGGCTACGATAGCCTTCAAGCAGCCGGGAAATCCGTGTCCGCGAAATAAGGTCATCCGCAAGCACCTTGTTGAGTGGCGGCAGCGCCATCGCCTTGTCGCGCACCACCTCAACCGATGTGCCGCCCTGCCCGAACAGAATCACCGGCCCGAAAGTCGCATCATCCACAATGCCGAGTATGAGTTCGAACGCATCTGGCTTCCGCGCCATCTGCTGCACAGTAAAGCCTTCAATATCAGCATCAGGTCGCACACGCGCAACACGGGCCGCCATGCGTGAGGCTGCTTCCTCCACCGAGGCCGCATTATCAAGACCAAGCGCAACGCCGCCAACATCACTTTTATGAGTGATATCGGGCGAGAGAATCTTGAGCACCACGGGATAGCCAAGTTCATCCGCCACCTTTGCCGCTTCGGCGCCAGAAGCGACAACCCGCGTCTCGACAATCGGAATGCCATAGGCCGCGAGCAATTGCTTAGCTTCCGCCTCGCTCAGCCATTCGCGCTTTTCCGCCAGCGCCTGTTCG
>JBAYOU010000281.1:0-3334 GCA_041678065.1 Parvibaculum sp.
CAATATGCGGACTCAATTACCGCGAAGGTCGTGAATGCCGATCTCGTGGGCGAGACTGAAAAGGAGATTCATTCTCTTCTGCTCAACCGTCACCGGACGGAAGATTTCCAGATCCGCAATACAGCCTCCATGCTCGAAACGCTGGAGACCATGTCGAACACCATGACGCTGCTGCTCGGCTCGGTCGCAGCCATATCGCTTCTCGTTGGCGGCATCGGTGTCATGAACATCATGCTTGTCAGCGTCACCGAGCGCACGCGCGAGATCGGCATTCGCATGGCGACCGGAGCACGCATGAACAATATTCTCGTGCAATTCAATACAGAGGCGCTCGTTGTGTGCGGTGTAGGCGGGGTGATTGGCGTGTTGCTCGGGATATCCACCGCCACGCTGCTTTCAGGCGCAGGCATGAAGATCGAGATCAACACTATGCCCTCTTTCCTCGCTTTCAGTTGCGCGGTGCTGACGGGCCTTGTTTTCGGCTACTTGCCCGCACGCAAGGCTGCAAGGCTAGATCCCGTGATCGCGCTGGCATCGGAGTGAGGTAGATAATGCGTTTTTCACACATCACTCAGCTTCATCGTGCCGCCCTGTCCTTGCTTCTGGCAAGTGCACTTTCAGCCTGTACGCTCGCGCCTGACTATGAGCGCCCCCGCCCCGGCACGGCGGATAGCTGGCATGGCCCGCAGGGCGCTGGGTTGAATGTTGCTGCCAATACGCAATGGTGGTCCGCCTTTGGCGATCCGGAACTCACATTGCTGATGCATGCTGCTCTCGATTCCAATCTCACCATCGCGCAGGCGCTTGCCCGCGTGGAGCAGGCGCAGGGCGCGGCGCGGTCGGCGGGTGCGAGCCTTCTGCCGCAGCTTTCCGGCAGCGGTAACGTCTCGACGCGTTCGACTGATGGCGGATCAAGCCGGGAAAGCGCGAATATCGGCCTTTCAGCAAACTATGCGCTCGACCTATGGGGCCGCTACCGCAACGAGGCGCGGGCCGCTACCTTCAACCTTCAGGCGACAGAATATGACAAGGACGCGGCGGCGCTGCTCGTTCAGTCGCAGGTGGCAACCACCTATTTTTCCATTCTGGCGCTGAAAGATCAGATCGCGATTTCTGAAGAGTCCCTTGAAGCCGCGCGTAGCACGCTTGAGATCGTCGAAGCGCGCTACAAGGCAGGCAGCATTTCCGGCCTTGATCTCGCGCAGCAGCGCAATGCGATTGCCGTGATCGAGGCGGGGCTTCCCGCCTTGCGGGCCAGCCTTTCCGAAAACCAGAACGCGCTTGCCATTCTTCTCGGGCGCACACCGGGCAACTTCACGGTGGAAGCCGAGACGCTGGATCGTGTGACGCTTCCTGCCATTGCGGCAGGCCAGCCCTCTGCCCTGCTTGAGCGGCGGCCCGATATTCGCAGTGCCGAAGCGCGGCTTCAGGCGGCAAACGCCAATATCGGCGCGGCGCGGGCGGCCTTCTTTCCGAGCCTTGATCTTACCGCCTCACTGACCCGGAGCTTCACCACGGCAAACCCGGCTGAAACTGCAAGCGCTCTTGGCGCATCGCTTCTTGCGCCGATTTTTTCTGGCGGCTCGCTTGAGGGCAATCTGCAATCAGCGACAGCGCGGGAGGTTGAGCTTGCTTCCGTCTATCAGCAGACCGTTCTCACCTCCATTGGCGAGGTGGAGAATGCCCTTGTTGGCACGGAGGCGACAGCGGAGCGGGAGCGACTTCTGGCCGTTGCAGCGCAGGAAGCGCGCCGTGCCTATGATCTTGCAGAGGCGCGTTATCGCTCTGGCGCAAGCGATCTTCTCTCCGTGCTTGATGCGCAGAGAAGCTGGCTCTCGGCAAGGAACAATCTCGCGCAGGCGCGACTTGAGCGCTACAGCACGGCCGTCAGCCTCTTTGTGGCGCTGGGTGGCGGCTGGCAATCTTCCTGATCGGTTCAATCTTTCCGGACCGGTTGTTCAGATACGCGCGGAAGATTCCTTCCTGTGAACGGCAAAGGCCGCTACGCTCCTCCCAACGAAAATCCCGAATATGGAGGAAAAGCATGACTAACCTGACTTCCAAAGAAGTACGGCTCAAGGCGCGCCCCGTGGGCATGCCGAAAGACAGCGACTTTGAAGTCGCCACCGCTGATGTGCGCCAGCCTGGCGATGGCGAGGTGCTGGTGCGCAACATCTGGATGTCCGTCGATCCCTATATGCGCGGCCGCATGATGGACCGGGAAAGCTATGTCCCGCCCTTCCAGATCGGCCAGCCGCTTGAAGGCGGCGCTATCGGTCAGGTGGTCGCGTCCAATGACGACAAGCTGAAGGTCGGCACCTATGTGAACCATATGTGGGGCTGGCGCGAATATGTGACCGGGCCTGCGGCGGGCTTCACGCCTGTTGATCCTGCCCTTGGCCCCATTCAGGCGTTTCTCGGTGTGCTCGGCATGCCGGGCATGACGGCATGGTCAGGCCTCTTCAAGGTGGCTGAGATGAAGGATGGCGACACGGTTTTTGTGTCCGCCGCTTCCGGCGCTGTTGGCGCGGTGGTCTGCCAACTTGCCAAGGCACGCGGTTGCTATGTGGTCGGCTCCGCCGGCTCCGACGAAAAGTGCAAATGGCTCACGGAAGTCGCGGGCATCGACAAGGCGATCAACTACAAGACCTGTGGCGATCTCAACAAGGCCGTGGCCGACGCTTTCCCGAAGGGGATTGACGTGTATTTCGAAAATGTCGGCGGCGCGCATCTTGAAGCCGCGATCAATGCTATGCGTCCCTTCGGGCGGATCGCCATGTGCGGCATGATCGAACAATATAACGACACGACGCCGCGCCCCGGCCCGTCCAACATCATTCAGGTGGTTGGCAAGAGCCTGCGGATACAGGGCTTCATCGTTTCCAACTACTTCCAACATATCGGCGAGTTCTTTGCCGAGATGGGCGCGCTCATTCAGGGCGGCAAGATGCACTGGGAAGAGACGGTGGAAGAAGGCATCGAGAATGCACCCAAGGCGTTCCTCAATCTCTTCAAGGGTGCAAATTTCGGCAAGATGCTGGTGAAGATCGGCCCCGACAAGGCGGTGTAAACGGCCTACATTCCCATACCTATATTCGTCATTGCCGGGCTTGACCCGGCAATCCGGGGCCACAAAGCTCTGCGCAAGAAGCCCCTGGATGCCCGGGTCAAGCCCGGGCATGACGAGTTGGGGGAGTAATAGGAACACGGGGCGAAACAATGTCGATAAAAGCAAAACGCTGGGTGCTCGCCTCGCGACCGGAAGGGAAACCGAGGCTTGAGAACTTCCGGCTGGAAGAGGTGAAGCTGCCGGATATTGGCGAGCATGAAATCC
>JBAYOU010000282.1:0-3333 GCA_041678065.1 Parvibaculum sp.
CCGGATGGTCGGCGAATCACATTCGAGTCTGACCGGGGCGGTTCGCAGCAGATTTATGTGATGGATGCCGATGGTTCGAACCAGAAGCGGATCAGCTTCGGGCAGGGCAGCTATGCGACGCCCGTCTGGTCGCCGCGTGGAGACCTCATCGCTTTCACCAAGATTTCCGGTGGCCGCTTCGTGATCGGCGTCATGCGGCCGGACGGCACGGGTGAGCGCATCCTGACCGAGGGCTTCCACAATGAAGGCCCGACATGGGCGCCCAATGGCCGCGTACTGATGTTCTTCCGCGAAACACGCGGGGCACAGGGGGGGGCTGCGCTCTGGTCCGTTGATGTGACGGGCTATAATGAGCGTCCGGTATCGACACCGACCATGGCTTCGGACCCGGCCTGGTCACCCCGCATTCAGTGAACTGAATGACTTAAAATGGTGACAAAAATGTCACTCAACGAAAGCTTAAAATCGGCGGGATAGGCGATGGTTCTTGTTGTTATTCCGGAGTGTGACTAATATTGTGTTGCGGTACAGCAACCCCAGCGTCGGCTACGTGTAGGCGACGTGTCCCATGCCGGATCGAAATCGGTGTTGGAAGGTTTTTTCTACATTGCACGCCATCGGGTAAGAGGAGCTCCGGCTCGTTTTACTGCGAAGGCTTGCCGTGTAAGAGTGTCAAATCAATCGAGCGCTGAGGCGCCTTGGCCGCTGAGATCAAAAGGAGATCACCCGAATGAAGTCCTCGAATGCTGGCCTGCGGTTTGCCGCTGTGGCTGCTGCTTTTCTGATGCTCGCCGCTTGCTCCTCCACTGACAGCGACGGCAGTGCGACTACGAATCCCTCGTCTTCGTCCAGCTCGATTGTGCCGGGCTCACAGGAAGATCTGGTGGCCAATGTTGGCGACCGCGTCTTCTTCGACACCGACCGTTCGACCCTGAGCGACGATGCCCGTGCGACCCTGCAGCGTCAGGCCGCATGGATGGAGCTCTATCCGAACCTGACTTTCACGCTTGAAGGTCATGCTGACGAGCGTGGCACGCGTGAGTACAACCTCGCTCTTGGCGGTCGTCGCGCCAATGCAGCGAAGGATTACCTTGTGAGCCTTGGCATCAATGCCAGCCGCCTCAACACGGTGTCCTACGGTAAAGAGCGTCCGGTTTGCCTTGACTCCAGCGAGAGCTGCTGGGGCCAGAACCGCCGCGCTGTCACCGTCATCGCGTCGGGCGCTGCGAGCTAATTCGCGCTCCCTTCAGAGGGATTGCGCATGAAGAATGGACACGCCCTTCCGCTGTGCGCGGAGGGGCGTTTTCTTTATGACATGCTATGACGTCTTAGCGGCTACAAGACGTCCTGTTGCGGACTTTCCTGCGCCGCAATTTGGTCGTACTTGGGCATAAGATAAAATCTCGATCCGATTTCCGAACGGGAGGTCCCGTTGCGTTCAACGCACCGCGCTGCACATAAAATCCTCGCTGCTGTCCTTGTTGTCGGCTTGCCCTTCGGTGCGGCCTATGCGCAGTCGAGCGATCTCGACATGCGCTCAGTGAGCAACCGGCTCGACAGGATCGAGAACGAGATTTCCGATCTGCAACGCCAGTCCTATGGGGGTGGCGCCAGTACCGGCGCGCCGCGCGCGCTTGATGGGGGGGCGTCTTCGTCCGACCTCTATCCCCGCGTTGTCGAGCTGGAAGAGCAGGTGCGGTCCCTAACGGGGCGGCTAGAAGAAGCGAACCATCGCGCCGCAGAAGCGCAGCGCCAGCTTGAACTTTTCAAGGCTGATGTAGAAATGCGCTTCCAGGATTTGCAGGATGGCGGAATGGGTGCCGGTGCACCGCGGGCTTCCACTGGCAATGAGGGGCGCGGCGCGGCGCAGTCGGTTCCGGAGGCCTCTGAAACCTCCGCCGGGCAGGGCTCTTCGTCTGAGCCCGCGCCTTCCGGCGTATTGCCGAATGGTACACCGGAAGCGCAGTATGATTTTGCCATCGATCTGATGAAGCGTGGCCAGTATGACAATGCGCGGGCGGCCTTTCAGGAATTCCTCAGCCTGCACCCTAATCACAATCTCGCAGGCAATTCGCAATATTGGCTTGGCGAATCCTATTACGCTCAGAACGACTATAAACGCGCGGGCGATGCATTCCTCACCGGCTACACGACCTATGCATCAAGCAGCAAGGCGCCGGACAGCCTGCTGAAGCTCGGCATGAGCCTTGCCGCGCTGGGCAACAAGGATGCAGCCTGTACCGTCTGGGGCGAACTTGGGTCGAAGTTCCCGCAAGCCTCGCCCGCTGTTGTTGCGCGCGCGCAGCTTGAGCGGCGGAAAGCGGGTTGCTGACACCGCCTGATGACGGGCAATTGCGAGGGAGAGAGATGGGAACGCAGGATGATGCATTGCCTGCTTCAGTCTCGCCTGTCAGCGCAGCCGAATTTTCTTCCCGGATTTCTGCCTTCTCTCCTTTAAAGAATATTGCCGTCGCTTTTTCAGGTGGCCCGGATTCGCTGGCGCTGCTGATCCTTGCCGCGCGCTGGGCAAAGCGCCGGAAGGGCTTCACGCTTCACGCTTTCACCGTCGATCACGGGCTTCGCAAGGAGGCAGCCGCCGAGGCCCGATATGCGGGGTTGCTCGCGCAAGAGCTTGGGGTACCTCATCGCATTCTCCGCTGGAAGGGCGAAAAGCCTGCGAGCGGTATTCAGGCAGCAGCACGCAAGGCGCGTTATCGCCTGTTACTGGAAGCATGCCGAAAGGTGGGGGCGGGCGATCTTCTCGTTGCGCATCACCTTGAAGATCAGGCCGAGACATTTCTGCTTCGCCTTGCGCGCGGAAGCGGCGTTGACGGGCTTTCCGCGATGAAGCCTATGCGGCTATTGTCAGAAGGGGAGCCGCAAGTCCGGCTTCTTCGTCCGCTGCTCGATCTGCCGCGCCAAAGGCTGCATGCAACAATCGCGCGGTCCGGGCTGGTCCCCGTGAGCGACCCGAGCAACGAGGATGAGCGGTTTGACCGTGTGAAGGCACGCAAGATTGTGGGGCATCTCGCACCACTCGGCCTTGATGCGGCGCGGCTTGCGCGCATAGCCGGGCATATGGCGCGGGCGCGGGAGGCGCTGGAAGGGGCGGTGGTCGATCTTCTGGCTGCTCATGCAATGCTCTCGCCATATGGCCATATGGAAGTGGATGCTGATGCGCTCGACACCGCGCCAGCCGAGATCGGCCTCCGGGCGCTTGCTACCGCGATCCGCATTGCGGGTGGTGCGGACTATGCGCCACGCCTCAATGCACTTGAGGCAGTTTATGCCGCGTTGCTTGCCGGACAGCTTGGTGGCGGGCGGACGCTGGCG
>JBAYOU010000283.1:0-3318 GCA_041678065.1 Parvibaculum sp.
GGGCAGATTGAAGTTGCGCGCAAGATCGACAAGCGTGCGAACGAAGAACTGATTGTCGGGGCTGGTCGCAAGATCGATCACGAAGGAACCATCGATCTTCACCATGTCCACATCCAGCGTCTTCAGGTTGCGAAAGGATGTGTAACCGGCGCCGAAATCATCAATCGCGATCTTGCAGCCAAGCTCACGAAACATTGCGACAAACTCCGTCAATTCGACCACTTCATGAATTGCCACCGTTTCCGTGATCTCGATGATGAGGCGGCGCGCAAGATCGGGGTCGGTCTCCAGATGCGCGGCAAGCGTCTCACGCCAGAGCCTGTCCGCCGTTGTGCGGCCCGATACATTGAGCGACAGCGTAACGTCCGGATTGTTCCGCAACGCCTCCACGGCAAGCTCCATCACGCGATAGTCGAGCAGTCCGATAATGCCGAGTTTTTCTGCAAGCGGCACGAAATGTCCCGCTGAAAGGATGCTGCCATCGGGTTGCTCCAGCCGGACAAGACATTCAAAAAGCGCTGCCTCGCCGGATACCGCATCCACGATCGGCTGATAGGCAATGCGGATGCGCTTGTCATTAAGCGCGGTGATGAGTTCATCGGCGACATTGATATTGCGCAGCCGCGCCTTTTCGCGCTCGCGCGACGGCGTGTAAACGACATGGCTGTCGCGGAGGCGCTGTTTGGCAATAACAAGCGCCTCTTCCGCCCGCGCCAGCGCCTGCTCCACGCTCGATGCATGGCCGGGCAACGCAATGGAACCCGCCGACACCGTGACCGCGACAGGGCCACGTCCTGTCATCACCACCTTGTCGCGCACTTCGGCAAGCATCCGCTCACACACACCGTCGAGCCGCTCCTCATTGCAGTTCCGCAGCACGAGGCCGAATTTATTGCCTGCATAACGCCCAAGCGAGTCTCCGCGTCGCGCAAGAGAGCGCAGACGCTCGCCCACACTTACGATCACTTCGTCAGCAACATCAAAGCCGAAGGCATCATTGATGAGAGCCAGATTATCGACTGCAATGAGCAGGAAAGCAGAGCTCTGTCGCCCTCTCTGCGAGGCGATCATCGCTTCTGTAAGCGCCTCTTTCAGCCGCACACGATTCAGCAGCCCCGTCAGTTCATCATAGGTGGAAAGTCGAATAAGTTCGGACTCGCGCTTGTGCCGCTCATCAATCGCGCGTAACACGCCAATAGCAAGCGCCGGCGACCCGTCCCTGCCCGCATACCAGCGACCGCGGTCTTCCACCCAGCGCACGCCGCCGAAGTCATCCCGGATCTGATATTCGAGTTCATAGGGAACGCCGGCGCCTTTGTCCTGCGCGCGCGAACGGCAGATAAGCTCATAGCGGCCCGGCCCTTCAACCATGAGGCGCGCAGCGAAATCGCGATGCGTGGCGACCGTCGATATATCTGAAATGCCGAGAAGCGTGGAAGCGCCCGCGCTCCAGGTCAACACACCATCTTCAATCGACCAGCGATAGGCAGCATCACCCACCGCTGTGACAGCGCTTTTCAGAAGGTCTTCTGCCAGAGCTTCCCTGACACTGAAGCCGGCCATATCACCGGACCTGCGCGCATCCTGCGTCTTGGAGTCCACAACACCGCTCCTGCGTAGTCAACTTCACGGGCAATCCACCCAGAGAGCGCCTTTCTGGCACCCGCGCCGGATAATCGACCGTGAGCTGTTAAAATTTCGAGAAGCAGCGTGACCACTAAACCTTTAATAAAACTGGTTAACTCGACTTTTCGTCCCGATACGGAACAGTTATCCGTCCATTTCGCCCTGAAGCCGCCCGGTAAACGTGGCAGACTTCTTGCGACATAAGGGAATGCCTGCGCGGCAGGTTGATTCTGGGATGTTGGGGCGGCGGAAGCCGGAGAAAATCATGGCAGGCATCAGGCCCGCAGGGAGAACAGGGATCACACTGCCCGCGCCGCGGCGGCGCGAAGAGCCGGGCCGCGCAAAGCGCATTGATCCTGTGCCTGTTGCACCATCCGACTCCCGGGCAAAGGCAGCACTCGGCCGCTCGGACATTTCGGCACGACCCGTCGCTGCATTCCTCGCTCAATATATCGATCAACACTGGGTCTGGCCGCGCAATGCCAGCCGCAAGGAAGAGACGCGCCGCACCGCGACCGCCGCCTATATCGAGGCCGACATGCTGCCCGACCTTCTCGCCGAAACGCTCCGCCCCGCAAGGCGCGGCATGAAGCTCTGACTCGTTCCCGCTTGCCTCCTAGCCGATAGGCACGTCGTCGCCCTCGAAAACGCAGGTCGCTTATGGGCTACTCAAATGGGCGGGTGGCAAGGATGAGCGACTGAAGATCAGCGATGGAGCGCTCCATTCGCATGAGGCGTTCTTCAATCGCCGCGAGTTTCGCGAGCACCGCCGCCTCCCCGCCCGCGGGCGCGACGGGAACAGGCGTAGAGATACCCGCCTTGTTCGCAACAGCAGCGGGCTCCTCTCCGAGAAGTGCTGCGAGCGCCGCCACATCTTGCGGCGACAACTCGCGCTGATCCTTCCAGATTTCTTCGATCTGTGCCCGCGTGAGGCGAAGCGCGATGGCCGCATCATCGCGTGTGCGACCCGCCTCTGTGAGCTTCATGTCAAACCATTCCTGATCGAAGAAAAGCGCCATTGATCTTTTATTTTCCTTTGAAAACCGGCGCGCGCTTTTCAAGGAAGCTGCGCACGCCCTCACGATGATCTTCCGTCTGGAAGAGCTTACCCAGTGTACCACTTACCCAGCTACCGATTTCCCGGAGGTCGCCATAGGAAGTGCGACGAAGCCCCTCTTTCATGAAGCGAAGGGCAAGCGGCGGATTGACGGCGATGCGTTCCGCCATCGACAGCGTCTTTGCCATCAATTCCTCATGCGGCACCACTTCCGTCACAAGGCCAATGCGCTCCGCTTCTGCCGCATCGATGACATCACCCGTGAAAAGAAGCTCTGCGGCCTTTGCTGGCCCTACAATAGCCGGCAAACGCCACATCCCGCCCACATCGGTGATGAGCCCGCGCTTGATGAATATCTCGCCGAACTTCGCGCGATCAGATGCAATGCGGATATCAGCAAAAAGCGTGAGCTCCATGCCCCAGCCAACCGCCGCACCATTCACGGCGGCAATGATCGGCCTGTCACATTCAAGTGCTGCAACAGCGGCGGGTGTCGGCTCCGGTCGCACGGAGGTCAGGCGCGTCACGCTTTCGGCATGCTGCTCGCCCGTCATCATATCCTTCACATCCTCGCCCGAGCAGAAAGCGGGGTCCGTACCCGTCACGATGGCGCAACGCACATCAGGATCGGCGGA
>JBAYOU010000284.1:0-3310 GCA_041678065.1 Parvibaculum sp.
GACATCTTCATCCTGCACCCGAAGGGGCGCGTCTCCGAAGTGCAGCGCCGCCAGATGACGACGGTGCTCGACGCCAATGTCCACAACATCGCCATTGAAGGCTCGTTTGATGATTGTCAGGCGCTGGTCAAGGCTATGTTCAATGATCTTGCCTTCCGCGATGAGGTCAGCCTTGCCGGCGTGAACTCGATCAATTGGGGCCGGGTCATGGCCCAGATCGTCTATTTCTTCACGAGTGCCGTTGCGCTTGGCGCGCCCGCCCGCCCGATCGCTTTCTCCGTGCCCACGGGTAATTTCGGTGACATTTTCGCGGGCTACGCGGCGGCGCGCATGGGGCTGCCGGTGGCAAAGCTCATTGTCGCAACCAATGTGAACGACATTCTCGCCCGCACGCTGGAAACCGCGCGCTATGAGGTTGGAACCGTCGTCCCGACCATCAGCCCCAGCATGGATATTCAGGTCTCGTCCAATTTTGAGCGCCTGTTGTTCGATGTCTATGGCCGTGATGGCGCGGCGGTGACGCGCCTGATGCAGAGCCTCGGCCAGTCGGGGGCCTTCGAGATTGATGCCGTGCGCCATGAGGCCATCCGGGCGCAGTTTGGCGCGGCCCGCATCGATGAGAATGAGACAAAGGCCACCATCTCCCGCATGCGGGAGGAGACGGGCGAACTGGTTGATCCTCATTCGGCTGTTGGTCTTGCCGCTGCGGCAAAGTTGCGGGGCGATGCATCGGTGCCAATGGTCACGCTTGCCACGGCCCACCCTGCAAAATTCCCCGATGCAGTGAAGGCGGCAACGGGCATCCATCCCGAGTTGCCGCCTGCCATGGCTGATCTCTTTACCCGTGAGGAGAGGCTTGCGGCCCTGCCGAATGATCTCGGCGCGGTTCAGGCCTTTATCCGCGAGCGGGCGCGTTCCGTGGCTGCCTGAAGCCCGCCCTCAATATACGTGTTCGTGACGTGCGTGTTGGACGAATGAAGGAGTATGCCGATGTCCGTTGAAGTGACCCGCCTTGAAAACGGCCTCACCATTGTGACAGACAGCATGCCCCATCTTCAGACGGCATCTGTGGGCGTCTGGGTGAATACCGGCGCACGCCATGAAACGGCGCGGGAGCATGGTGTTTCCCACATGCTTGAGCATATGGCCTTCAAGGGTACGGAGCGCCGCTCGGCGCTGATGATCGCGGAAGAAATCGAAACTGTTGGCGGCCATCTGAACGCCCACACCACGCATGAGGCAACGGCTTATTACGCACGCGTGATGAAGCAGGATGTGCCCCTCGCTGTCGATATCATCGCCGATATTTTGCAGAAATCCGTCTTCGATCCCGATGAAGTGGAGCGCGAGCGCGGCGTCATCATTTCCGAAATCGGCCAGGCACATGACACGCCGGACGATATCGTTTTCGACCATCTGCTCGAAGCAGCCTATGAAAGCCAGCCGCTAGGTCGCTCAATTCTCGGCACCGTGGATACGGTCTCAAGCTTCAGTCGCAATGAGTTGCAGGGCTATATGAATGCCCGCTATCTCGCGCCCGGCATGGTGCTCGCCGCCGCAGGCGGCGTGGTCCACGCAGAACTTGTGAAGTTCGCTGCGGATCGCTTTGGCGCACTGCCGAAGCATGGCACGAATGGCGCGGAGCTTGCCCGTTTCGGCACCGGCGAACGCCGCACCATGCGCGATCTGGAGCAGGTCCATCTCGCGCTTGCCTTTGAAGGCCCGCAATATCGCGATCCCGATTATTACACGGCGCAGGTATTCTCGGGCGTGCTGGGGGGCGGCATGTCTTCGCGCCTCTTTCAGGAAGTGCGCGAGAAACGCGGCCTTTGCTACTCCGTCTTCGCTTTCTCGTGGTCCTTCGCCGATACCGGCATTTTTGGCGTCTATGCCGGCACCTCGCCCGACCAGGTGGCGGAACTCGTGCCTGTGCTTTCCGGTGAGATGGGCCGCCTTGGCGAAGATGCGACCGAGGAAGAGGTTGCCCGTTCCCGTGCGCAGATCAAGGCGGGGCTGCTGATGGGGCTTGAAAGTTCATCTACCCGCGCCGAGCAGATTGCGCGGCAATATATGATCCATGGCCGCGTGCTCCCGATTGATGAATTGATCGAAAAGATCGACGCGGTGGATGCCGCCGCCGTGCGCCGCTATGCAACCCGCCTCCTGAAGGGGCCGGGCCTTGCGCTTTCTGCCATCGGTCCGCTTGATGGGCGCAATGGCGGGCTTGAATCTTACGACCGTATCGCGGCAAGATTCGCCCATTAGGATCGCGGGCAACGCGATTCCGGGAGGGTGAGGCGTCGATCAGGCGTCACGGGCAGGCGGGGCGCTTCGGGTCATGGCATTTCTTCGTTCAATGTCGAGACCGGATATGACGCCCACAATCCTTGGCGACGGGCTTTATCTCAGAAATCCGCTGCCAACGGATTTCCTGCAATGGGCGACGCTGCGCCATCAAAGCCGCGCCTTCCTCACGCCCTGGGAGCCGACATGGGGGGTGGATGATCTGACACGCACCTCTTTTCGTCGCCGACTGCGCCGTTATCAGCGTGAAATCCGCGAAGATCAGGCTTATCCCTTCTTCATCTTTCGTGAGGAAGATGATGTGTTGTTGGGTGGCTGCACACTTTCCGGTGTGCAGCGCGGCGTGCAGCAAGGCTGTTCGCTCGGCTATTGGGCAGGGGAGATGCATGCGGGCAGGGGGTACGTCACTGCCGCCGTGCGGGCACTTATCCCCTTCGTCTTTGAAGAGCTTAAACTGCACAGGCTTCAGGCAGCCTGCCTGCCGGAGAATGAGCGGTCCCGTGCTGTGCTGCGCAAATGCGGCTTCACGGAAGAGGGGATTGCGCGTGGCTATCTCCGGATCAACGGTGCGTGGCGCGATCATGTCGTTTACGCAATTCTCAGCGACGATCCATGGCGCTGAACGAGTGAAGGGAAGTTTATAAGGATGCGGCGAGGGGTTCGGGGATCGGTGCGCGGGACAATTGCGCTCGCAGCCATGCTGCTCACCTTCGCGCTGGGTTCCGGCGCGGCTGAAGCGCTGGATGCGATTGCGATGGATGACAATCATCCGGTGATCGACCTGTCTCCCTTCGTGGAAACTCACGAGGCAGCGGGACATCGCCTTACCATCGAGCCGCCTTCGAACGGCGCTGCCGATATCGGCAGTGAAGCGCTGGAAGAGGCGGAAGAGCTTGATCTCTCTTCGCTGGATGATGGGACAATCGTGCTCTCGGAAGGAGAGGGCGCAAAAGGGGTCTGGTACGCCTTCGCTCTGCGCAATCGGGGAGAGGAGCCGATAACGCGC
>JBAYOU010000285.1:0-3306 GCA_041678065.1 Parvibaculum sp.
CATGGGCATCGCAACACCCTGGCCGAGCACAATGGCCTCCCGGTCGCCGAGAAGCGGCAGGAAGTCGAGAAGGTCGAGCGATCCATCATGCGTGTTTGCGCGCATCACCTGCTGGTCACGCTCCGTCGAAAGCCGCATCGCAACCACCGTGCTGCACTGGGAGAGGATCGTCGCATCAAGCTCGGACGGCCGCTGCGTGACAAGCGCGAGGGAGAGCCCGTATTTCCGCCCCTCCTTCGCAATGCGTGAAAGTGCCTGACGCGTCGGCGCAAAGCCAAGCTCCACCGCCGCCGGCGCATAGCGATGCGCTTCCTCGCAGACGAGCAGCATGGGAAGCCCGCCCTTGCTCCACACAGCAAGGTCAAATGCAAGGCGCGAGATCACCGAGATCACCACATCGAGAATTTCCGGCGGCACGGTGGAGAGGTCAATCACCGTGATCGGTCGTCCATCACTCGGTACACGGAATAATCGGCCAAGAACTTCCGCCATTGTGTCCTGAACGGTGAGACTGCCAAACATGAAGGAATAGCGCTGATCGCTTACCAGCGTTTCAATCCGGTTCTTGAGGCGGCGATATGGCAATGTCTTCTGCGCGCGGTCGAGCTTGCCGAGCTGATCGTCAATATAGGAAAGCACATCGGAAAGGCGGAAAGGTGTCGGCGCATCAACCGTCATGCCACCCATATCACCCGGCCGCCGCGCAATCTGCCGATTGGAAGACGCATCCGAATAGCGCCGCTTGGCGGCAATCACCGCGTCGCTCAGAATCTCGACTTCGGCTTCATGATAAACGTCACTGCTGGTGAGCGCCGCTGACAATTCCTGAAAATTGAGCAACCAGAACGGCAGATGAAGATTGGCAGGGTTGATAAGCTCCGCCCTGTCGCCAAAAGCGGTCGGATATTCATTATGCACATCAAGCATGACGATATGGGCATGAGAATGGGCGTCGAGCACGCGCTGCAATATTGCTGTCAACGCGCAGGATTTGCCGCAGCCCGTCGTGCCGACAATGGCGAAATGTTTGGCGAGCAGATCATCCACGATGAGCCTCGCCGGAACTTCCGTATCTTGATAGAGCGAACCGACTTCGATGGTGGCCACATTGGGCTGCGTATAGACCCGGGTGAGGTCATGCCGATCAGCAAGCAGCACCCCGTCGCCAATGGTTGGCAAATGCGCCACGCCGCGCCGAAAGGTGAGACGCCCGCTCGCCGGGTCAGACACGACTTCGCCTGCGAGATTGAGTTCGATGAGGCGGATATCCTCCGCCCCGCCGCCACTGGCAGGCGCGGGCGCGCTCACGGCGGATACAAGCCCCACAACGGCCGAAAGCGGCGTCGGAATTTTCACAAGCTGGCCGATCTCGACACGGTGATATCCGTCTTCGCTGCCCGCTTCCCGTTCGAGAACAGCGATCGCCTGCGACCCGGAAACAGAAACAATATGAGCGATGCGCTTGGGCGGAGCGGCAGGCAGGCCGCGCCGATCCACGAAAGGCGGCGCCTCGGGGCTGTCAGCACTGACCTGAGGAGCGGTAAAGGGAATGCTCATGATCTGTCGCCTTGCTGAAACGCACCGGGCGCGAGCTTGCGCGCGGGGGGTAAGGTGAAAAAGACGGTCGTTCCGCGGCCCGGCTCGCTATGGACCTGAAACTCACCGCCATGAAGGCGCGTCAGCGCCGCCGCAATCGGCAGGCCGAGCCCCGTGCCCTCATGGCCGCGCGAATAGCTCGCCTGAACCTGGCCGAAAGGCGTCAGCGCATGGTCGATCTGCTCGCGCGTCATGCCGATGCCCGTATCGGCAACCGCCATGGTCACACCGCCATCCGGCGTGCTCGTCGCAACAAGCACAATACGCCCGCCCTCGCCGGTGAATTTGTGGGCATTGGAGAGAAGGTTGATCAGCACCTGCTTCACGCGCCGCACATCGACCGGAACAACAGGCAAAACGGGGTCAGCCTTGACCTCCAGAAGCTGCGACTTCTCGCGGATGCGCGGCTCGACCAGCACTGTGCAGGCGTCAATCAGTTCCCGCATATCGCAGGTCTCCCGGCTCAACACAAAAGTGCCACTCTCGATTTTCGAGATATCGAGAATGTCCGTGATGATGTTGAGGAGATGCTTTCCTGCCGTCGCAATATGCGCCGCATATTCCGCCGTCTTGTCGGAAGGCTTGCCATTATCGGCGATGTGCTGAATGAACTCCGAAAAACCGATAATGGCGTTGAGCGGCGTGCGCAGCTCATGGCTCATATTGGCAAGAAACTCGGATTTGGTGCGGCTCGCCGTTTCCGACTCGATCTTCGCCGAGCGCAATGCAGCCTCCGACCGTCGGCGCGACATCAACTCGCCGAGATTGGAAGAGTAATCCGCCAGAAGCGATTTCCGGCGGCCTCGAGATATGGACCCTTGTCCGTGCATGAAACGCCGCAACCGCCCAGCCGATGACCGGCCTGTAGCTTAGCGGGGCGTTCCTTGCAGACAGGTAAACAAATGCTTGCGGGGAAGGATCGGTTTTGCGGGAAAATCAGCCCTCATGGCAGCGGCCCGCGAGAGAAAAGCTTGAGATAGTCTCTGAAGCGAAAATGGTGCCGCTTGGGTGACTCGAACACCCGACCCCCTCATTACGAATGAGGTGCTCTACCAACTGAGCTAAAGCGGCGGCGGAGCGGGCGGTGCCCGGCCCTCGCGAGGGCTTTCAGATACCCTGCCCTGCCGCCTTTGGCAACAGGGAGAAGGGGCGGAATCGCGCTTCTGGCCCCTATTTGTCAGCTTCACCGGCGCCAAGCGCCCGGGTGAGAAAACGGCGGACATCTTCAGCGCTTTCTTCGGCCACCTCCTCCATCGGCACATGGCCAACATTCTCATAGATCACGAGGTCGGCATGGGGGATACGCGCCTTGAATTCATGCGCGGCAGAAACGGGGATGAGCCCATCCTTGTCACCCCACATGATGAGGGTCGGCATGGTGATTTCGCCAAGACGAGCGGCAAAAGCCTCTTCATCCTGCGAGGCATAACCCGAAAAGCGGATACGCGTTGCGTCGCGATTACCCTCATGGAGAGACAGATCGAAATAGCGCGAGATCATCTCGTCGGTCACTTTCGACTGATCGACAAAGACCTTGCGCACGCCCTCCTCCACCAGCGAGCGGGGCAGGATGAACGACATGATCTTGCTCAAAACCGGCATGCGCGCGATGCGGAAGGCGAGCGGCACATCATCTTCATCCCGCGCAACGGGGATACCTGCGGAATCCACCAGAATGAGCGCGCTCACACGCTCAGGCTGCGTCAGCGC
>JBAYOU010000286.1:0-3304 GCA_041678065.1 Parvibaculum sp.
ACTCGCCCTCCTTTTCGGATTCATCATCACCCTCGCTTCCCCCGCTTTTGGCTGGAGCGAGAGCGAGGTAGAAATAAAAGGCGGCCTCGCCACACTTCACGGCACGATGACATTACCCAAAGGCACCGCGCCAGTAGATATGGCGCTCATATTGCCCGGCTCCGGCCCGACGGATCGCGATGGCAATTTCCCCGAAGGCGAAAACAACAGCCTGAAATTTCTCGCACATGACCTTGCCAAAGAAGGCATCGGATCACTTCGCATCGACAAGCGCAGCGTCGGCGCAAGCCATGCCGCAGCGCCGGATGAAACAGATCTCCGCGCTGAAACCTTTGTCGAGGACGCGACCAACTGGCTTCAATTTCTCGAAGAACAGAACCGCACCTCGCGAATCTTTCTTGTCGGCCATAGCGAAGGCGCGCTTGTGGCGACGCTCGCCGCCCTTGAGCATGATGTTTCAGGTCTGGTGCTGATCGCAGGCACAGGCCGTCCCGCACCGGACCTCATCCGCGAGCAGGTATCGGGAAGCGCCATGCCGCCCGAACTGAAGACCCGCTCGGATGAATTGCTCGAAACGCTGAAGCGAGGCGAGACGGATGAGAATGTCCCGCGGGAACTCGGGCCGCTCTACCGGCCAAGCGTACAGCCCTATCTCATCTCCTGGTTCCGCCATGATCCGGCAAAGGAACTCGCCAAGGTAAATGCGCCTGTCCTTCTTGTTCAGGGTACGAATGATCTTCAGCTAAGGCCAACGGATACCGCCCTTCTCGCACAGGCGCGGCCTGATGCAACACTCATCACCATTGAGGCGATGAACCATGTGCTGAAACTCGCCCCCTCCACCCGTGCGGAAAATATCGCGCTCTATTCAAGGCCCGATGTGCCGCTCGCGCCCGGCCTCGTCAAGGCGATTGCAAGTTTCATCTCCGACATGACAAAAAAGCCCGCATCGGAGTGATGCGGGCTTTTCAGAGGCTGTTTGAAAACTTCGCCAAGATTGATTGAAACAACCTCTCCCCACCCTCGTCATGGCCCGATTTAATCGGGCCATGACACTATAGGGGTAGAGACTTTTCAAACAGTCTCTCCATCTCAGCAAAGTGCCAGGATCAGGTGTTCATGGAGTCGAAGAATTCGCCGTTATTTTTTGTCTGCTTGAGCTTGTCGAGCAGGAACTCGATCGCATCCACCGTCCCCATCGGGTTGAGGATACGGCGCAGCACATACATCTTGGAAAGCTGACCGCGATCAACGAGCAGCTCTTCCTTGCGGGTGCCGGATTTCAGAATGTCGATCGCAGGGAAGACGCGCTTGTCGGCAATCTTGCGGTCGAGAATGATTTCCGAGTTACCCGTGCCCTTGAACTCTTCAAAGATGACTTCATCCATGCGCGAGCCCGTGTCGATAAGCGCGGTCGCGATGATGGTGAGCGAACCACCTTCCTCGATGTTACGCGCGGCACCGAAGAAGCGCTTCGGGCGCTGCAGCGCATTGGCATCGACACCACCCGTCAGCACCTTGCCGGATGAAGGAACGACCGTGTTATAGGCGCGGCCAAGACGCGTGATGGAGTCGAGCAGGATCACCACATCGCGCCCATGTTCGACAAGGCGCTTTGCCTTCTCGATCACCATTTCGGCAACCTGAACGTGGCGCTGCGCGGGCTCGTCAAAGGTGGAGGAGATCACTTCACCCTTCACCGAACGCTGCATATCCGTCACTTCTTCCGGGCGCTCATCGATCAGTAGAACGATGAGATAGCATTCCGGGTGATTGGTCGTGATGGAATGGGCGATGTTCTGGAGAAGAACCGTCTTGCCTGTGCGCGGCGGCGCAACGATCAATCCGCGCTGGCCCTTGCCGAGCGGCGCCACGATATCGATGACGCGCGAGGAGCGATCCTTCAGCGTCGGATCATCGACTTCCATTTCCAGCTTGGAGTCCGGATAGAGCGGTGTGAGATTGTCGAAGTGGACCTTGTGGCGCGCCTTGTCCGGGCTTTCGAAATTGACGGTCGAGACTTTCAGCAGCGCGAAATAGCGTTCACCATCCTTGGGGCTGCGGATTTCGCCTTCCACCGTGTCGCCAGTGCGGAGCGAAAAGCGGCGGATCTGCGAGGGCGAGACATAGATGTCGTCCGGGCCGGGCAGATAGTTCGCTTCGGGGGAGCGCAGAAAGCCGAAGCCATCCGACAGCACTTCCACCACGCCTTCGCCGATAATGTCCACGCCCTTCTCGGCATATTGTTTCAGGATCGCGAACATCATGTCCTGCGTCCGAAGCGTGGAGGCGTTCTCGACCTCCAGCTCCTCGGCAAGGGCAAGAAGCTCGGTCGGGGATTTTGCCTTGAGGTCCTGCAGCTTGATCTGCGTCATCGGCTTGGTCGGTCTTTCTTTGGGGTTTCCGTCCCGGCTGCCCTTGTTGAGGGCGCTTTGCTGGCATTTCGAGCCTGATGGCGGGAGGGGAAAACTTTTCTGGAAGGAAGGTGGGCGTGTATCGAGCGAAATGATGATGATGTCTTAGGGAAATTGCTTCCGTCGCCGCATTGTCCGGGGCTCTGGCCCGGGGTCGTTTTATGCGGGGGGTCTTCTGACCAGCGGGAGCCCCTTTCGACAAGGAAGGCCGCTCGGGCTGACCGGAAAAGAACGCAAGGAAGGCCGCCGGATGAAACCCGGCGTCAAACCCATATAAAGCGGCCCGGTTTCGATTTCAACGAAAATTGGTGACCATTCGTCAGAAGGGCTTCACGACCGCCAGCAGCACAATGAGGATGACAAGCGTGGGCGGGGCTTCGTTCACGATGCGGTAAAAGCGCGCATTTCTGCGGTTTTGATCCTGCTCGAACTGCTTCCGCCAGGCCGAAAACATGCCGTGCAGCGCGACCATGAGAACAATGAGCCCGAGCTTCACATGCATCCAATGGTCAGAAAAAAGCCCTGGATTGATCGCGAGCATCAGCCCGCCAAAGAGGAAAGTCGCGATCATTGCCGGGTTGATGATGCCCCGGAGCAGCCGCCGCTCCATGATCTTGAAGGTCTCGGACTTGTCCGACCCCGCCTCGCTTTCGGCGTGATAGACGAAAAGGCGCGGCAGATAGGCCATGCCCGCCATCCAGAAGATCACCGAAATAATGTGAAGCGCCTTGATCCAGAGATAGTAGTCGGCAAGAAAATCCATCATCCCCTCAGCCTATCCGCGTAAGCCCCGCATTGCGCGTGCAGACATGGCCGGGCGCATCTTCCGGACAAAGTATCGTCTCACTCGCCTCTGCCGCCACCACTAGCCGCGCAAGCCCCTGAATGAA
>JBAYOU010000287.1:0-3301 GCA_041678065.1 Parvibaculum sp.
AACAGCAATTTGCGCGCAGGGCCCCGGTCCCGGTAATGGTCAAAACATAGGAAAGCCGGAACTCTGCCCGGCTTCGAGAGGGCGATGTTAAAGAGAGAAGAAAGGCATAAAAAAGGCCGGGAGCGTGGTCCCGGCCTTCTTCCTGATGTTTCTTTTCAGGCTATTCACGCCCCATAGGCGCCGACAATCGTCACTGAGCAGACATTCTGCGACGGTGCGCCGCCGAGATTGTGCGTCATGCCGATCTTCGGGTTGGCAAGCTGGCGCTCGCCCGCCCGGCCCGTGAGCTGGAGATACATCTCATAGGCCATGCGCAGGCCGGACGCACCGATGGGGTGGCCAAAGCATTTGAGGCCGCCATCAATCTGGCAAGGCACCTTGCCATCGGCATCATAGAACCCATCCATCACATCTTTCACCGCGCCGCCTTCGGGCGAGATGAAAAGATCTTCCATGGTCACAAGTTCTGTGATCGAGAAGCAGTCATGCACCTCAATCATGCTTACCTGCTCACGCGGATTGTCGATCCCGGCTTCTTTGTAAGCTTTCTTTGCGGCAATGCGGGCCGTGTGAAAATAGCTGCCGTCCCAGCTATTGTGCTGCGCCTCAAGGCCGTTCGAAACGGAAAGCTGCATCGCCTTCACCGTCACGATGTCCTTCTTGCCCATCGCCTTGGCGATTTCCGGTGTCGTCACGATAGCCGCTGCCGCGCCGTCCGACACGCCGCAGCAATCGAAGAGGCCGAGCGGCTCGGCAATCATCGGCGCATTCAGCACCTGCTCTTCGGTGACCACATTGCGCAGATGCGCCTTCGGGTTCTTGGAGCCATTCGCATGGCTCTTGACCGACACATGCGCAATGGCGCGCTTGAGATCGTCCTTGTTCACACCATGCTTCGCCCGATAGGCGGAAGCAAGCTGAGCGAAGTTGCCTGGGGCCGAGCCCGAAGGCGACCATTGCGGGTTGAGCGTCCCCATATTGCCAACCGGCAGGCCGCCATAACCCGTATCCTTGAGCTTCTCGACGCCAACTGCGAGTGCGATATCGGCAGCGCCGGAGGCCACCGCATAAACCGCACCACGGAGGGCTTCGGAGCCGCTTGCGCAGAAGTTTTCAACGCGCGTCACCGCGATGTTCGGAAGACGCAACGCAAGCGAAAGCGGCGTGCCGCCCTTGCCCGTGCCGATCTCGTCAATATGGGTCGAGAACCACGCCGCATCGAGTTGCGTCGGCTCGATGCCCGCATCCTGCATGGCCTCGAGATAGGCTTCCACCATCAGTTCTTCCGGGCCCGCATCCCAGCGTTCGCCGAACTTCGAGCACCCCATGCCGAGGATCGCGACCTTATCCTTGATACCTGCCGCCATGTCCGTTTCTCCCTATTCGGCCGCCTGGCCCGTTTGTGATGCTGCTGCGCTGGAGGCAATCGGCACTGCCTTCCAAAAATAGCGGCGGAAGCCGCGCTTCTCGTCGAATTCCTTGATACGGAAAACGAGCTTCACTTCCATGCCGGAGTCGACTGTACCCTGCTCCACATCCGTGAAGTCCATCATGATCCGCCCGCCTTCATCGAACACGACCATGCCGTAATGGTTCGGCGGGTTCATGCTGAAGGACAGGAAGTCAGCGGACCAGGAAAGGATCTTCGCCTTCCGCTCCGCAAACTTGTATGGCTCCTGCGTATCAACCGTATGGTTGTTCGGATTGACCGAAATGCGAGAACGCGGGAACTGGACAACGCCCGTCTCCGTGCAGCGGCCACCAACAAGCCCCATCAGCATGTCTTCATTGCGATAGAGCGTGGTGAGAGCAGTCTTCTTGTCCTGCTCGGCGCGCATACCCTTTTCCCACTCGATCAGGCCGTTGAAGGTGAGGAACTTCATATAGTTCGTTTCTTCAACACGGTTCTTGAGCGAACCTGCGATGCCACGCTTCGAGGACTGGCTGGCAAGCTTGTCCGTCACTTCAAACACAAGCGCGTCACAACCGCCGCCGAAATGAAGAACCATTACCTTGTCGCCAGGCTTCGCTTCCGTCTGGAGCGTGTGGATCAGCATGACGAGCGAATGGGCCGCGCCCGTCTCGCCGCAATTTGCGGCAAGCGTGTCGCGGGCGGCTTCGGGCGCAAGGCCGGAGCGCTTGGCAAGCTGCTGCGCAAACTTATCACCAAAGACGCACGGCAGAACGAAATGCTTGATATCACCCGCAGCTACGCCCGAATTTTCGAGGGCAGCCTTGACGGCTTTCGGGACGATCTTCGAGAAGCCTTCGTCGCGGATCCAGCGTTCTTCCCAGTTGTAATCGAACTCTTCTGTGTCTCCCCGGAAATGGTCCACGAAGTCGATCGTCAGGCTCGCGCCGCCGAGATAATTCGCGATGACATTATCCGTACCAACCGAAACCGCCGCCGCGCCATCACCGAAATCGAGTTCCTGCGAGGTGACAGCCTTTGTTTTGCGACGATCAGATGCGAGCACAAGCGCATGCTTTGCCTCACCCGACTTCACAGCAGAAAGCGCCTGCATTAGCGCGGAGGTGCCTGCGCGCTGCGTTGAGGCCACATCAACCGCGCGCACGCCTTCTTCAAGCGTTAGCGCTGCCGCTATGATGCCGCTGTTAAGGCGATCCTTGAAAGGCATGGTGGTCGAGCCGAAATAGAGCGCGTCCACATGGCTGCGGTCGTCATCCGTGCCGAGAAGGTCGCGCGCAGCTTCCACTGCCATGGTGATGGAATCTTCATCCCAATTCGCCATGGACCGCTCGCCCTTCCCCTTGCCGAGAAAATTGGGCGCAACCCAGGCATTCGCCTGCGCCACGGCTTTGCGTTGCAACCTGAGCCGCGGAATATATCCGCCAAAGGCTGTAAGCCCCACTGCTTGCTGGGCCATACGTCTCCCTTTCCGAAATTCGGGTTATTGTTGGTGTGACTCTACCGGGGATGGGTGCAGCCCGACAACCATCAGAAAAACCACACCGCAGCGCCAACCGTCCGCTACGTCAAATCGGGACTTTCGACGACAAAGCAGGCGATCTCACGCTGTTCCAGTGCCTTGCATGCCGATTTTGCATCGGCAATTCTCGTGAAGGCGCCTGCCTGCAACCGGTAGAAAACCCCCTTGTCGCCGAGGTCAGCCCGCTGGATCGCATTGCCCGCACCGTTCAGAACCGCCAGTGCGGTGGTTGAGACCTCATCCCATGCCCGCAGCGCCAGCGCCTCCTCGCGGAAGGCGCCAAGCTGCACCCGATAGCGTGCTGTCGCCAGCGCCGCAGGTGCGGACTTTGCGTTGGCCTTGGCGAGTGT
>JBAYOU010000288.1:0-3263 GCA_041678065.1 Parvibaculum sp.
AGCACCAGAGCAAAATCCTCCGGACCCGCCCATTCGGCGAGGCGCAGCAAGCGCCGTGACCCTGCTTCACCCGCCGCATCGGGAATCGGGTGGCCGCCTTCCAGCACCTCGACATGTCGTGTCGGGCGGGCATGGCCATAGCGGGTGAGGGCGAGACCTTCGATATGAGTGCCTGGATAGTGCGCGTCGTACCAGTCCTCTGCCGCGACTGCCATTGCGGCGGCGGCCTTGCCGATGGCGATGATGATGAGGCGCCCGTCTTTTGACGCAGGAGGTGGCGGCAGATGCGGCGGCAGGCAATGGGAGGGCAGCGCCTCGCGCACGGCGGCGTCATAGAGGCGTTTCAACAGCGCCCTGCTTTGGGGGTCGTTCCCGGCCATTGCTCAGGTATAGTGTGCCCATGCACGAACCGCTACAGCCTGCCGCCACCGCCCCGCCGCCTTTCGAGCTTGTGAACCCGGAAGGATCGCCGGATTTCCTCATTGTTTGCGATCACGCCTCCAATGCGCTGCCGCCGGGCTATGGCTCGCTCGGTCTGCCGGAGGCGGAGTTCGCCCGGCATATTGCCTGGGATATTGGCGCGGCGGGGGTAGCGCTCGGGCTTTCCAAGGCACTTTCCTGCCCTGCAGTGCTCGGGCGTTATTCCCGCCTGCTGATTGATCTCAACCGGGGTGAGGATGATCCGACGCTGGTGATGAAGCTTTCGGACGGGGCAATCATTCCCGGCAACCGCGATGTTGATCCCGACCATGATGCGGCGGAGTTCGAGCATCGCATTCGGGCCTTCCATGCCCCTTACCACGCCGCGATTGCGTCGGCGCTCCGGCGCGCGCATGACAGCAGGGCCGTTCCCGTCATCGTGTCCGTTCATAGCTTTACGCCACGTTGGCGGCATTTCATCCGGCCATGGGAGACGGGGTTGCTTTGGGATCGCGATGACCGGCTTGTCGGCCCGTTGATGGAAGGACTTGAGCAGGAAGGTTTCACTGTCGGCGATAATGAGCCCTATACAGGCCGCCTTCTGAACGATTGCATGTATCGCCACGGCACCGCGAACGGGCTGCCGCATGTGCTGATCGAGATCAGGCAGGATCTGATCGAGACTGAAGAAGGTCAACGCGAATGGGCGGAGCGATATGCGCGGCATCTTCTTGCCGCAGCCTCGCTGCCGGGCATTCGCGAGATACGCCAGCCCTGAACAAAAAGGAGAAAGTCATGGATGACGCCACGCGCACCGAGCTTGAAGCCGCTGCCTTTCGTCGCCTTGTCTCGCATCTGGGCGCGCGAACGGATGTTCAGAACATTGATCTGATGATCCTTGCGGGTTTCTGCCGCAACTGCCTTGCTGACTGGTATCGCGAAGCGGCAGAAGAGAAGGGCATCGATCTATCGAAGGAAGAGGCGCGCGAAATCATCTATGGCGAGCCTTTTTCGGAATGGAAGCGAAAGCACCAGCCGGAGGCAACGCCGGAACAGCTCGCGGCTTTCGAGGCAGCGCGCAAGAAAGGCCATGGATAGGGCGGTCATCCTGTTTTCATCCACACCTCTATCCACAGCTTTCTTTGGTAACCATATTGCCCGCTCGCGCCCGGCTCTCTATCGTCGCGGCCCTCACGGTAATTTGTATAAGTGGAGAGGCCATCATGGCGGACGGTAATACGCCTGCGACTACGGGCGGCGTCGCGCAGGACCAGCTGCGGTCCATCGTCGAGCGTATCGAGCGGCTCGAGGAAGAAAAGGCGGCCATCGCCAACGACATCAAGGAAGTCTATGCCGAAGCCAAAGGTAATGGTTTCGATACGAAGACGCTGCGTCAGGTGATCCGTTTGCGCAAACAGGACAAGGCAGAGCGTCAGGAACAGGAGGCCATTCTCGACCTCTATCTGCATGCGCTTGGCATGGTCTGACCTAAAGCGAGCTTGTCGTTTTCTCCCGATCGGCAATAATTGTTGCCGGTGTGGTGAAGTGCCCCTTCCGGGGCGCGACAGAATAAACGGGGGAACCGCGTGAGGGAGGACGATCCCGACGCGAAGCCGCAAACAATTCACAACGACAGTGGAGGCCGGACCGTGGCACCTGCCTCGCGGTTCGGCGAGGCGGTGGATGCTGTCTATGGCTATGCTTCCGGTCAGTATAATTGGGAAGATCTGATCGAGTTTCTTGCGCATCTCGATCACGACATAGAGAAGGGTGTCGCACCGCCAAGTGTGCTTGCGGCAACGCTGGGCGCGCATTTGCGCCGTGCCGATGAACTCGCAACGCGGCTGCATGCGGATAGGGATGCGCCGGCCCCCGGCTATGCGCTTCTTCTCCTCGATGCGGAGCGGCGTGTGATTGCGTCTAACGAGGAAGGGCGCGCCTTTTTCGCCTTGATCTTCGCGCGGGCCGAGGCGGGAAAGCGGCTCTCTTTCCGGGAGGAAGAACATGCGGTTCTTTTCTCGCACGCGCTGACTACGCTGGAGAAGAACGAACCGACCGCCCCCGTGCTGCTACGTTTTCCGGATCATGAAGGCGAGACGAAATTGTCCTGCTATCTGGCGCAGGGCGAGGCGCTTTCGGCGGCTATGTTGCGTGCGGCAGAGTTTGACGGGAAGGAGCATCCTCACTACGCGCTCATTGCGGCGCCGCCCGAAGCGGGCAATCTGGTGCTGAATGTTTTCCGGCAGACATTGGGCCTCACCCCCGCAGAAGCGCGGCTCGCTGCGCGGCTGCGGTTTGGCCTCTCGCTCAAGGAAGCGGCGGAAGAGCTCGGCATCTCCGTCAACACGGCGCGCAACCAGCTCAAATCCATCTTTGAAAAACTGGGCGTCAATCGTCAGGCAGATCTTGTGCGCCATCTGACAGAGCTTGCCGGGCTTGCGGCGAGAATACGGACGGGCAATCACAGTGTGAGCGCGACCGTCACCGCAGCGGAGCGGCGCACGGTTGTTCTGCCGGATGGGCGGTTGATTGCATTTCGTGATCTCAGCAATCCGGACGGGGTGCCGGTTTTCATTCTCCATCCGGTGGTGCAGTCGAGTCTGATGCGGCCGCAAGAAGCCGCGATGGCGGGTGAGTGCGGCGTGCGGCTTATCAGTGTCGAGCGTCCGGGTATCGGGCTTTCAACGCATGATCCGGAGGGGAACTACGCCTCTTTCGCAAATGATCTTGCCTCTGTTGCAGATGCGCTCGGTATTGGCAATTTCTACATGATCGGCTGGGCCTCGAGCGCTCCCTATGCGCTCACTGCCGCATCGCGGCTTGGCGCGCGGGTGAGCCGCCTC
>JBAYOU010000289.1:0-3258 GCA_041678065.1 Parvibaculum sp.
AGCCAAGCGTCTTTTTGATCAAGGCCGGATTGGACACAATGGACGCCGGATCACCCGCCCGGCGCGGCGCCTGCCGAACCTCGAAGCCATGCCCCGCTGCACGCTCCACCGCGCCCAAAACATCACGTACCGAGAAGCCATGGCCATAGCCGCAATTGGCGATGAAACTTGCCCCACCATTACGCAGATGGCCAAGCGCTGCTGTATGTGCGGCCGCGAGATCGCTCACATGGATATAATCCCGGATGCAGGTGCCATCCGGTGTCGGGTAGTCATCACCGTAAATTTCGATATAGGGTCGCTGACCAAGCGCCGTCTGGCAGGCAACCTTGATGAGATGGGTTGCGTTCGCTGTGGATTGCCCGACCCTTCCCTCCGGGTCACCCCCCGCGACATTGAAGTAGCGAAGCGCAGCAAAGGTCATGTCATGCGCCGCGGCTACATCGGCCAGCATCCATTCGGTCATCAGCTTGGATCGGCCATAAGGCGACATGGGCGCAAGCTGCATATCCTCGCTCACCGGCGCGTTGCCAACCATGCCGTAAACAGCGGCAGTTGAGGAAAAGATGAAATGCTTCACGCCCGCCCTCACGCAGGTCTCGATCAGGCTGCGCGATCGGGCGGTGTTGTTCAGATAATATTTAAGAGGATTTTCAACAGACTCCGGCACGACGACGGAGCCGGCGAAATGGATCACCGCTTCAACGCCATGGTCACGGAGAAGGCGGTGGACAAGCGCTTCATCCGCAATATCACCCTGACAGAAGCGGGCCGCTTCCTGAACTGCCCAGTCAAAGCCGGTCGAGAGGTCGTCGATCACGACAACCTCTTCGCCCGCCCGGAGAAGATCAATCACGGCATGGCTGCCAATATAGCCAGCCCCGCCCGTAACCAGAACACTCATGCAAACCCTCGTCGGGAATCATTTCCGGCAAGAGTTATACCCTGAACTTCATCTCCACATAGTTGACGAGTTTCTCAACGGATTCCTCAATCGAGAGCACCGACGTATCGAGTGTAAGTTCCGGGTTCTCCGGCTCTTCGTATGGAGCGGAAATGCCAGTGAATTCCTTGATCTCGCCCGCCCGCGCCTTCTTGTAGAGCCCCTTGGGATCGCGTGCCTCGCAAGTAGCGACATCCGCTTTAACGTGAATCTCATGGAAATCCCCATTCTCCAGGGCCTTTCGCGCACGGTCCCGATCCGAGCGGTAAGGAGAAATGAAGGAAGTGATGGTCACCACCCCGGCCCTCGCGAAGAGTCCCGCAACCTCACCCACACGGCGGATATTCTCCGCACGATCCTCAGGTGAGAAGCTCAGATTGGCGTTGAGCCCGTGGCGCACATTGTCTCCGTCCAGCACAAAGACATTGTAACCCTTTTCAAACAGCTTCTTCTCAAGCGCGATGGCGACAGTGGACTTGCCCGCACCGGAAAGGCCGGTGAACCAAAGCACGCCCCCCTTATGCCCATTTCGGAAGCTACGTTCCTGGCGCGTCACGCCATGTTCGACACGGGTAATATTCGTGGAGCGCGACGTAATCAGATCACGCTGGTTGGCATATCCCTCCATGGAGATGATGCCACCACCGGCAATGTCGTACTTGTCGATCAGCACGAAGCGGCCCGTCTTCGGCGCGCTGTTGAACTCATCCAGAGCCAGCATACGGCGGGAGCGGAGAACGATTTCCGCCACCTGATTGCGTTCAACCTGCTCGGAAGAATTGCTCGAAAGGTCCGTTGTATCGATGATGCTTTCGATGGATTGCACCGTAACCGGCGCCTCCATCGTGCCGAGCTTCATGCGGTAGCTGCGGCCTTTGACCATGGGCTCCTGACCAAGCCAGAAGACACGGGCACGGAACACATCAGTCTCAATCGGCGCGTTTTCGATATGGCTTACCACCTCACCGCGCTCGACGAAAATCTGCTCATCAAGCGTGATGCCGATAGACTCGCCTGCTTCACCTTCATTCGGCAGCGGCTTGCCCGGAATGGTTGACCACGCCTCGATGCTTGCCACACGCGCCGTCTTGTTGGAGGGCGAGAAGATGATCTCGTCACCCACCGCAATCCGGCCTTCTTCGATGCGGCCCGCAATGATGCGGCGATGGTCGAACTTGTAAACATCCTGCACGGGGAAGCGCAGCGGCCGGTCCACCGGCGACGCGGTCGGCATGAAGCTGTCAAGCGCCTTCACAACGGTCGGGCCCTTGTACCAGTTCATTGCGCCGGAGTGCGTAACGATATTATCGCCTTCGCGCGCAGATACAGGAATGACAAAGGTCGGCGTCACACCGATGGAGGTGAGATAGTCGCGATATTCCGCTTCGATTGCATCGAACTTCGCCTTGTCATAGGCGATCAGGTCCATCTTGTTCACGGCAACCGCGATCTGGCGAATGCCGAGAAGATGCAGCAGATAGCCGTGACGACGCGACTGCTCGCGAACACCTTCGCCTGCGTCAATGATCAACAGCGCCGCATCGGACTGCGCGGCACCCGTGATCATGTTCTTCAGGAATTCCTTATGTCCCGGTGCGTCGATGATCGTGTAGTCGCGAGAATCCGTCTTGAACCAGATCTGGCTCGTATCAATGGTGATGCCCTGATCGCGCTCCGCCTGGAGCGCATCCATAAGGAATGCCCATTCAAACGGCACGCCGCGCTTTTCGCACACGGCTTTGATGGTTTCGTATTTCCCTTCGGGCAGCGAGCCCGTGTCATGGAAAAGACGGCCAACCAGGGTGGATTTTCCGTGATCGACGTGACCGACAATCACGATACGCAGCAAGTCGCGCGCAGGCGTCGGGTTCTCGTTCACGACGGCGAGTTTAACCTTGGCTTCTGAGGCTTCGGACATGACTTTAATTCCTTAGAGATAGCCGTCGGCGCGGAGCCGTTCGAATGCGTCTTCCGCTTCGTGGTCCATGGCGCGCCCGGAACGCTCGGCAACTTTCGTCGTCCGTAATTCCTCGATGATTTCTTCGATGGTGGCTGCATTGCTTGCCACCGGAAAGGTAATGTCCTTGTCGCCCAGCGATCGATAGCGCTTCCCATCCTGCGAGAAATAGAGCGGAATGGTGGGGATCTGTTCGCGCAGCGTGTAAAGCCAGATGTCGATTTCCGTCCAGTGTAGCAACGGGTGAATGCGAATATGCGTGCCGGGGGGGAAATCCGTCTTGAACTGGTCCCAGAACTCGGGCGGCTGATCGCGGAAATCCCACTGGCCGGTTGTGCCGCGCGGGCTGAACACGCGC
>JBAYOU010000290.1:0-3253 GCA_041678065.1 Parvibaculum sp.
ATCAAGGCCATCGCCCAGTCAGCGTTTCCGCAAGCGGCCAGAGGACCCAAGCCATGAGCCCTTCCCCCCAATATATCGACCGCGACACCGCCACCACCCTGCTCGCAGGGCACGGCTTCAATCAGCTGGATATTGAGTGTGTGCTGGACCTCGCAGGACCGCCGAAAAGAACGGGGCATGTGGAAACGTGGCCCGCAGACCTGCTGGAGCGAATCGCAGCCCGCGCCTGGTGGCTCGCCCGGCAGGGACTCAAGGCGCAGTCCGCCAGCGAGATACCGGCGGCGGCCTGAGTTGTGCGGATAAATGGTCGGGGCGGAGAGATTCGAACTCCCGACCCTCTGCTCCCAAAGCAGATGCGCTACCAGGCTGCGCTACGCCCCGACATTGCCGCTTGCAATACACCTGATCAGCCGGCTCCCGCAACCGTCTAAGGCAAACGGGCCGCTCCGCTCAAGCCGTCTCCTTGTGCCTCGGCATCAGCTTGAAGACGCCACTGGCCTTGAGCACGGCCCGGCTGCCCACATAAAGCTCTGCTTCGCAGAAAGCGACCGATTTCGTCGCCCGCGTCACCCGTGCCGTGCCTTCCAGCCAATCGCCGGGGCGGGCCGAGGAGAGAAAATCCGAATTCATCCGCACTGTGAGCGCCACCGTTTTCGTCTCCCTCCAGACTGCCGTCCCAAGTAATCCGTCGGCGAAAGCCATCAACATGCCGCCATGCGTGATGCCATGCGAGTTGCAATGGCGCTTCTTCACGCGCGCGCCATGCGCGAAGCCGTTCTCTGTAACCTTATGGTAAAAAGGTCCGTTATGCGTGGTGTAAGGGCCGCGCGTTGTGGAAGGCACAAAGCCCTCCGGCGGGTTGTCGTCTTCAGTCTCTGTCATGGATTCAAGCGGAACGAAGTAATGGGTCCGCTAACGCGGCTGCAGGCGCTATAGCACGGACCGCACAAAAAATGGAACGGTCAGCCGCTATTCTCACTCGCCTTGATTTCGGCAACCATGAGGCCCTTTGGCCCCTCGCCGAAGCGAACCGTCATCTGTTCACCCGGCACGAGATCGCGAATGCCGTAGTGCCGCAGCGTCTCCATATGAACGAAAATATCCGGCGTCCCCTCGCCGCGCGTTACGAAGCCATAGCCCCTTGCACGGTTGAACCATTTGACGGTCGCCGTTTCAAAATCGCCGACCGGCACCACGCCGCTCATTCCCGAGCGAACGGCTGGGCGCGTACCCCCGCTCGCAGGCTTCACCGCTGTCGTGTCATCCACTTCAATAACACGAATGGCCTGATTACCCTTGGGGCGGCGTACCGCCTCACATGTGACCGTCGCGCCTTCCTCCAGTACGTCGCGGCCTGCCTGCTTCAGGCAGGATAGATGTACGAGGACATCTTCTCGCCCATCTTCCGGAATGATGAAGCCATACCCTTTGACCGCATCAAACCATTTGACGACGCCTGTCACCTCGAAAGACACATCGACGGAATCCGCCGAACTTTCCAACCGCTCTTCCATCCCCACCACGATCAATTTTCGGTCTGACCAATATTGATCGAATGTCAGTATTGACCGCGCCGAAACCCCTCACTGGTCCGTGGTTCCTCCCTCCCAGGGTCCCCACCTTAATTATGAAAACTATAACAGCGTAGCCATGACTTTGAAAGTCATCCTCTCACGCGGAGTTTATCTACTCATTTTCGGTCTTCCTTGCCCTCGTTTTTCTGCCATTGCATATTGCGCCAAATCATGGGGACGGCATCGCAAGGGGCAGTCTGTTCCGAGAAAACCAGAGGCGAGCCCATGCTCGCCTGAACCGGGCAGCCAGAATCATCACGGCTGCCGAGCCGGGATCAGCAGGGAAAATGGGCAAGGCACTCGGTTTGTTTGTCGCGCTATTTGCGCTGTGGCTTGCCCTTTCGGGCTATTTCAAGCCCTTCCTGCTCTCGCTTGGCGTGCTCTCCTGCCTTTTCACCGTCTATCTTGCGCGGCGCATGAAGCTGCTGGACGATGAGGCCGTTCCCCTCCAGCTCAGCCCCTCCCTGTTCCTTTATTGGGGTTGGCTGGGCCGCGAGATCCTCAAATCTTCCATCGCCGTCTGCAAGATCATCCTGTCCCGGGACATGGCCATCAGCCAGCAACTGATCGCCGTGCCAAGTCCACTTACATCCGAAATGGGTCATGTCATCTTCGCGAACTCGATCACGCTGACGCCCGGCACGGTGACGGTAGAGACAGCCCCCGGCAAATTCCTCGTGCATGCCCTGACGGCGGATTTTGCAGGTCCCGAAGGCTTCGAGGATATGGCGCAGCGCGTGGCCGCGGTGGAGAAGCGCTGAGATGGCCATGTTCCTCGCAATAACTGCGGCTCTTTTCGTCTCGGTCCTGATGGTGATGGTTCGCATCTTCGGCGGTCCGACGCTTTATGACCGCATTCTGGCGGTGAACAGCTTCGGCACGCTCACCGTGCTGATTCTCAGCGCGCTGGGCTTCGTCACTGGGCGGCCTGACTTTCTCGATATCGCGATGCTATACGCGCTTATCAACTTCATCGCGACTATCGCCATGCTCAAATTCTTCCGCTACCGGAGCTTCGGCTCCCCGCGCAATCGGGAGGAAGAAAGCTGATGGACAGCGCCCTTCTCGACCTCGCCCTTGATATTGCAAGCATCATCGCCTTCACGGCTGGCGGCGCCTTCATTCTGGCGGGCAGCTTCGGATTGATCCGCTTGCCGGATGTCTGGTCCCGTTTTCATGCGGCCGGCGTCATCGATGCGCTCGGTGCGGAACTGGTGCTCATCGGCATGATGTTCCAGACGGGCCTGACGCAGACGACACTGAAACTCGCCCTTATTGCGCTCTTTCTGTTTGTTACAAGCCCCGTCGCGAGCCATGCGGTCGCCAATGCGGCATTCATCGCCGGGCTGCGTCCCCTCCGCCTTCAGCGCAATGAGACCGCATCCGTCATAGGCGAAAACGCCGGGAAGGAGACGCAGCCGTGACTCCTGACCTCATCGGCATCGCTATCGTGGATGTGGTGTTCTTCACCCTGCTCGGCGTTACCGCCATTGCCATTGCGCGGCTGCGCAACCTTTTTACGACGGTGCTGCTGGCTGGCGTGTTCAGCCTGCTTTCGGCGGGCCTATTCGTCACGCTGGACGCGATGGACGTTGCCTTTACCGAAGCTGCCGTTGGCGCTGGCATCTCGACCGTCCTCATGCTGGCCACGCTCGCCCTCACCACGCGCAAGGAAAAGA
>JBAYOU010000291.1:0-3249 GCA_041678065.1 Parvibaculum sp.
AGCGTGGCCTGGAATGCAACGCCGCGCACGCGCCCGCTATCCCCATCGATGCCGCTCGGCACATCAACCGAGACGACTGGTACTCGCTCTTCATTGACGCGCTTGATGAGTTCAACCGTCACCCCTTCCACATCTCGTGAAAGACCGGCGCCGAAAATTGCATCGACGATGAGCGAGGCGCCCCTGCCCACCTCTGCCGTCAGCGGGTGAACCGCACCAGGCCAGCGATCCGCCGCGAGGGCGGCATCGCCTTTCAGCGCGTCGCGCGGGCCCAGCAGAAAGAGCGTTACGGGCCAGCCTTGCTCCGCCAGCAGGCGTGCGACCACAAAGCCGTCGCCTCCATTATTACCCGGCCCGCAGAGAACTGAGACCGGGCCTTGCGGAAAGCGTGCGGCGATCGCCTCAGCCACCGCACGCCCTGCATTCTCCATAAGCGTGATTCCACTTGTACCGCGCGCAATGGTCAGCGCATCGGCGCGCGTCATCTCGGCGACGGTGAGCAGTTCGACAGAATCAGGAGGCGTTTTCATGGCCGCATCATAGCCACGCGATTGCGGCGGGAAAACGGAAGGTGCGTTCGTTCCCCGCCCGCGCATATTGCTGTTTAATTGACTTTCGTCTCGGCCTCGCGGCCCTTCTCCACCAGCCTCAAGGCGCTGCCATCTGTTTCGAAAACGGTGAGCGAGCAATTGTCGGGGCGGAAGGTGACGAGGCGGTTATCGTCCGTGGCCCAGCCGGCAGCAACGTTGATCGCGATGAAATGCGAGAAGATGACGGTGTCTTCTTTCAGTTCCGTCAGCGCATCCGCGACCGACTTGCGCCAGCCAAGCAGATCGACAGCGCCATTGCCCGTATTTTCCGGCAGGGCCGCATCGTCCCAGGTGCCGGACATGACGCGGAGAAGCCATGCGCCGCGCTTCTCCAGATCTTCGACCGGAGACGGGATTTCGGCGACGCGCGTTTCAATGCGCGGCTCGGTATCCCACTTTGTGGCAAGCGGTACGGATGTTTCACGACAGCGGCGAAGCGGCGAGGAAAGAAGCGGCAGCTTGCGGCCCACCCGCTCTTCAATTTCCCGGGCGACTGCCTCAGCTTGCGAAAGCCCCTTTTCGGAAAGGCCGGGGTCGAGATCGACCCCCCAGCCTGCTGCGGCTTCCCCGTGACGGATCATGTAAATGGTGGCCATGAATGACGACGCTCCCGGAATGATGAATTTCAGTTTCGAGAGCGGTAGCAGAATATCGGTGCGAGGCAAAACGAGCAGGGTCCGCGCCCGGCTTTTTGCCAGGGTGTTCCCATGCAACATGGTTTCGTCCGGATAGTCACACGGGGCTGGAGCGGTTACCCTTTTGAGGAACGATTCTTCACGATGGAGACCCCTCATGAGCGAAACTCAACCGCCTGTGATTCAGCCGGGAACGGTCGACCTAGACGGTCCAAAGCTCGTCTATATTCTTTACTTCCTCAGCATGGTGATCGGCATCACGGCCATTGCGGGCCTGATTGTCGCTTATCTGAAGCGTGGTGCTGCAAGCGCAGCGGCGGCATCGCACTTCACCTTCCAGATCCGGACATTCTGGATCGGGCTTCTTTTCGGCATCATCAGTGCGGTGACGTCGGTCATCGGCATTGGCATTCTGCTCGCCATTGCGACGGTGATCTGGTTCCTGATCCGCTCTATCAAGGGCTTCATCACCGCAGGCGAAGGTCGGGCCATCACCGATCCGCAGACCTGGCTCTGGTAACAGCCCGCCGACTTGTCCAGCGAGGCTGTTTCTCAGAGGTCAGAAGGAATAGCCGAGCCGGACACCCGCATTTGTCAGACCGTCATTCTGATCACAGAGCGACGCGTTGGACATATGCTCGACACTTGCCATGATCGAGAGTTGCGGTGTGAAGCGGTAGCCGATCGAAGCGCTTTCATGGAAGTTCGCACGGCAGCCGAAATAGCGCTCATTGGGCGCATTGCCCTTCAGATTGCCATCATGCAGGGCACCGCCGACTGACACGTCCACGAAGAGATTATCCGTCAGGTCAATGGTCCAGCCGAGCACGTCAAGATAAACGAAGCTCGTGCCGCCATCACCGCTCAGCGTGCCGCCGAGACGCGGGCGAGGATTGAACGCCCATGCCAGGAAGGACGGCGTTTCGAAAACGATCTCGGCATTGATATCCGCGTGATCGCCTTCGCCGCTGGAACTGAACGGATCATGGGCATAGATACCGCCGCGGATTTCGCTGACAAAGGCAGATGCAGGAACGGAGAAACCGGCACAACCGAGCCCTGCAACCAGCGCGCCCACGAGCGCGCGGCTTCCAAAAACGTCAAAAACCACCGAGAGCCTCCTTGCAACAGGTTCAGATCTGAATGGCACCTTCGAGCACCGAAGTCGAGACATGCCCGGACTCCATCTCCGTCCCCCGGTCGAAAGCCGATTCAAACCTAGCACGCAGGCGGACGATGTTGTCAGTGCCCAAATGACAACACCTTCCGCTATTCCTGCGCGCGCTTGGTTCCGGGCAACTTATTCTGGCGTGAAAATGTTAACGCTTCCCTCCGCCCCGGCTACAACGGTGCCCGACCGGCCAAGCTGATCACGCTCGATCATGTCGGCAAGGGTCGCGGGATCGCTCGGTGTGTGAGCCACGAAACGAGCGCCGCTTTCGAGGCGACCGAAGAGGATGGCGAATTCGGGCCCGGCGCGACCATGCACGACCGTGTATGTCTCGATCGTTGCCTTGCCGTTCGGGCGCTCTTCAACCTGAGGGTGCTTCTCGGCGTCGATCTCGGCCTGATAGGTCGCCGGATTTTCACGCTCCCATTTGCCTTCGCGCGGTGTTGTCGAATAAAGGCCGAGGCCGTGCTTCGTCACGTACCAGCCATTCGATGTGACGAGGCCCTTGGTGCCCGGCTTCGCGCGGAGCTTGTCCATCATGGTGGCGATGGAGTGCATGACATAGTTGTTTCCCGCACCCCCGAAGTAAGGCAGGCCACCTGTTACCGTGAGCGGGCGCGGATCGTCTTCCGCAATCCCGAGCTCGTCGCGGCCGATCTGCACGGCAGAGGGGAAGCAGGAATAGAGGTCGAAATAGTCGATCTCGCTCACATTCCAACCTGACATGGCGAAAGCTTTCTTACCCATCATGCGAATGGCAGGTGAAGAGTGAAAGTTCACGCGCTCCGTCGGATACCAGAGATCGTTCGCATCGGCGCAGCCATGCAGGAAGACCCATTTGGACTGCGGAATG
>JBAYOU010000292.1:0-3243 GCA_041678065.1 Parvibaculum sp.
GCCGCCCGCCTCGGCGTAATCGGCCGGCGTCTCGGCCATGCCCTGCTCCCGCTTCCATCTCATTGGCCGAATCACCTCCGGCCGCGCCCGCCAGTCATCTTAGCCTTAAGACGCATGACATATCCAATGACCTCAGCCACTGCCTTGTAGTGCTCGGGCTTGATCTCCTGATCGATCTCTACCGTTGCATGGAGCGCGCGGGCAAGGGGAGGATTCTCGACAATCGGCACATTATTGTCCTGACCGATCTCGCGGATTTTGAAGGCCACGGCATCAACACCCTTGGCCACCACCACCGGCGCGCCCATGCCCTGCTCATATTTGAGCGCGACGGCATAGTGGGTCGGGTTGGTGATGATGACGGTGGCAGTCGGCACTGCCGCCATCATGCGCTTGCGCCCACGTTCCACGCGGATCTGGCGCAGCTTCGCCTTCACCGTGGGATCGCCTTCCATCTGCTTGTATTCGTCCTTCACTTCCTGAACGGACATGCGCTGTTTTTTCATCCATTGCATGCGTTCGAAGAAATAGTCGAGCGCGGCAACGACCGTCATGACAGCGATGACGCCAGCAAACATCTTAAGCGCCATCACATGAACGGTAGGCAGGAACTGCGCCACATCCCACGTCATCATAAGAGCGAGCCGGTCACGCTCCGGCCAGACGATGAGAAAGGAAACCGTGCCGACCACACCGATCTTCACGATGCCTTTGGCAAGGTTCATCAGGCTCTTCTTGCCGAAAAGCCGCTTCAGTCCTTCCTTCGGTGAAATCTTGGAAAGCTTCGGCTTCATGTTCTCGGCGGTGAAGACCGGTGCATGCTGGATGAGATGGCCGATAAGCGCCGCCCCTGCCAGGATGCAAAGGGGGCCGAGCACCGCGCCGAAAACATCACGGCCAATGCCAAGCCAGATGCGGCGCAGATGTTCGGCATCCATCGGAATGGCATCGGGCTGGGCAAGGAAAATCTTGAGCGAACCCATGATCGACCCGGCCGTCGAGGGGGCAAGCATGGCGATGGAGACGGCACCGCCCAGCATCACGAACCAGGTACTGATCTCCTGGCTCTTGACGATGTCACCCTTCTTCTGGGCCTCTTCCAGTTTTCGGTGTGTTGGTTCTTCTGTTTTTTCTGAATCGTCCTGATCGGCCATATGCGTGCTCCCGGCCTATCCGACGAATATGGAAATCGACTGCTCGAAACCCTGCAGGAACCACGTCATCAGCGCGCCTATCAGGAAGAGCAGAAGCACGAAGCCGAGCATGATGTTGGCCGGCATCGCAATGAAGAAAATCTGGATCTGCGGCATCAGCCTCGAAAGAATGCCGATGCCGATATAGAAAATAAGCCCGAAAACAAGGAACGGTGCGGCAAGCTGCAAGCCGAGCCTGAAAGCATCCGCTACCATCTTCACTACCATTTGCGAGAAATCGCCCACCGGAAGGGGCTGGCCGGGCGCGAAAAGCACATAGCTGTCACGCATAGCGGCGATCAGCAGATGATCGAGATTGGTTGCGAAGATCAGCGTTACCGCAGTCAGCGACAGAAAGTTTGCAAGCAACACGCCCTGCTGGCCCTGTGTCGGGTCCACATTCTGCGCAAATGCAAGGCTCATCTGAAGCGCAATGATGTTGCCTGCAACATGAAGCGCACTCATGATGATGCGAGCAGCCCCGCCGATGAAAAGACCGACAGCGACTTCCGTGAACACAGCGAAAGAAACCCCTGCAAGCGTGCCGGGGATCGCGCCATAGGAAGAAGCGACAAGCGGCATCATCACGAAAGAGAGAAGCAGCGCCAGAATGAGCCGCACATTAGCGGGAATGCTCGTCTCGCCAAGAGCCGGCATCAGCATGATCATCGCGGCAAGCCGCGAAAAGATCAGCATGAAGGTGAATGCCGTTTGCGGCAGGAAATCGATCGTGATCATCGCTTGCGCGCCCGCCCTTTTCAGCCCGTCACGATCTTTTCAGAGATAAGCACCATGAAGCCCTGAAGCGCCTGCGCCATGAAAGGCAGCGCGATCAGCAAGGTTAGAAAGATGGCCACGATCTTCGGCACGAACACGAGCGTCATTTCCTGCACCTGCGTCAGCGCCTGCAACAGCGCAATCGCAAGACCAACGACCAGCGCGACGATCATCATGGGAGCCGATACGACGAGCAGCACATAAATCGTCTGCCGCGCAAGGTCGAGAATTTCAGGTCCGCCCATTTTTATTGCTCTTCTTCGCTGCCGTCAGATCGGCATGCGCATGATTTCCTGATAGGCTGTGATAACCTTGTCGCGCACCGTGACAACGGTTTGCAGTGTGGTCTCCGCCTCCGCGACAGCGGTGATGACATCGACGAGATTGCCGCCCGTGCCGCCTGTCACAGCCGCCATCTGCGTCTCGCTGACCTTGGACACTTCCACGGTTTCATTCATTGCCTGCTTCAGCATGTCGCTGAAGCCGCCGCCCGCCTGCCCCGCCGTGCCGGGCTGGGGAAGCTGTGGGCTGCCGCCCATGCCCGCTGCGCGCGCATAGGCGTTAAGAGCCATGGATGCCGGAATGGTGCTCATTTTTCAGCCCCCTTCACTTCCGCAGAATTTCGATTGTCTGCGCAATCATGCGCCGTGAGGCCTGAATGAGATTGAGGTTTGCCTCATAGCTGCGCTGCGCCTCGCGCATATCCATCGCCTCGACCATGCCATTCACGTTCGGTAGCTTCACATAGCCATTTTCATCCGCGCCGGGATGACCGGGCATGTATTTGAGCTTGAATTCTGTGCGGTCGAGCGTCGGCCTGCCAATGGCAACCGTCTGCGCACCGATCTCGCGATTGAGCTTGTCCTCGAAGGTGACGATCTTGCGCCGGTAGGGATCACCACCCGGTACACGCGAGGTTGAATCCGCATTGGCGATATTCTCCGCAATGATGCGCATGCGCCCGCTCTGGGCCTTGAGGCCCGAGGCTGCCACCACCATCGACTTGATAAGATCCATCGCGCTCATGATGCGTCCTTTCAGCCCGGCTCAGCCTCTGCCGAGCGCAATCTTGATGAGGCCAAGGCTCTTGGAATAGAGCCCGGTCACGGTCTGGTAATCCATCTGAGTCTCGGCGACCTTGATCATCTGGTCTTCGAGAACGACGGAATTGCCTGTCGGAGATGTTTCGAAATCCGGCTTCTTGATGACCTCCCCGCCCCGCGCCTCGCTGGCGCGAAAACCAAGGCCGGAGCCTGCGGCGGGGCTGCCTATA
>JBAYOU010000293.1:0-3233 GCA_041678065.1 Parvibaculum sp.
CAGAAGCGCACCTTGTACCAGAAGGCCGGATAAGACGCGATGAGGTTGGTAAGCCCACGCCGCTTGGTGAGCATGGTCCAGAGGTTCGGCGTGTCTTCCGGCGGCTCGGGTCGCGCGGGGAGATTGTCGGACGCATAGGCATGATGCGGCTCGGCAAGAACGCTCATCGCTTCCTCCTTGGATCAGGCTCAGATGGGATTAACGGTTGCGCCGCCAAACTCGCTCATCACCGAAGAGACAAGCTCACGATTGTCATGATCCCAGGGGTGGAAGTCCTTCTTGTAGAAATCGAGATAGGGCTGCCACAGCCCGCGCATCGCACCGCGCTCACCGAAGAGAAAGCGAAAGCCGCCCCGCCAAAGCTTGATGCGTGATCCTTCATACGTGTGAAGCAGCAGCCGCATGTTGCGGACCACATGCTGAGAAAATTCGATTGTCACCAGCGCCATGGCAAGGCGGCGGCGCCATGTCTTTCCGCCTACCGCCATGTACACATCAAAGGCGACGGCCTTGTGCTCCGTTTCCTCCAGCGCATGCCAGCGCCACATTGCCGCCATTTCAGGATGCGCACCTTCAAGTGCTTCCGGGTTGCGGAACAAAGCATCGGCGAGAATGGCTGTGAGATGCTCAAAGGCAACCGTCCCGCCAAGTTGTTGCAGCGGGCTTAGGAACTTGCGGGCAAATCTCTGACGACGATAGACGACGCGTTCCATCTTGCGCAGCGACACGCCGCGCGCCCGGCAGAGCGCTTCATTGTAGCTCTGGTGCTCGCGGCGATGGATTGCTTCCTGCGCCATGAAGCCACGCACACGCCGCTCAAGCTCCGGATCATCGAACTCGCCACGATAGGCTTTCACACTGTCGATAAAGAACTGTTCGCCGAGCGGAAAGAGGATCGACATGGCGTCGAAGAACGCTGTCTTGAACGGATCATCGCTGTGCCAGTTGGTTTGCAGCACGTCTTCCACATTGAAATGCTGGTTGCGCGGCACAATCTCGACATTTTGCGGCGTGCGGGATGCGCTGGAACTGTGCATTCATCTTCTCCTTGCGAGCGGAACGGGCAAAAGCCTCTCACAGCTCTAGATAATGATTATTGCGCCGCTTAGGAGGTCATCTCCGGCCAAGCAGGGGGTCACAAACGGACAGCTCATGCGAATTGAACCCGGATATGTCGAAATTTTCACGGCAGTATTGAAGGATATCGGTCACGATCCCGGTGCCTTGGTGGTACCGCGCATCGGGCCAATCACCGAGGCAGAGTTCCGTTCCTTCGCAGAAAGCCTTGTCGCCGCGACCGGACATCCCGAACTTGCGCTGCGTCTCGGCTCGAACATGCATCTTGGAACACACGGGCTTCTCGGCCACGCTATTCTAAGCAGCCGCAGCCTGCGTCAGGCTGCGAGCTTGTTGATTCAATACAGCCCTCTTCAGGGCGACAAAGGCCGGATTCAGCTTTCATTTGCGGGTGAGAATGCGGTGCTGTCCTTTGTGCCGCCTTTCGAAGTTGAAGGCGCGCCGCATTTTCTCGTGGAGCTTTTCTTTGCAGGCGTTCTCGCCGCTCTCCGCCAGCTTATCGGCCCTCTGCCGCCGGAATGTCGTGTGGAACTTGCCTATGAGCCGACAATGCCGGAGGAGACCTATCGGCATTATTTCGGCGTCAATGTTTCCTTCAATCATCAGCTCAATCGTTTCATCGGCCCGAATGACAGGATCGATCGCCCGCTTCCCGCAGCCAATATTCCGGTTGCGGAGATGTATCGTCGGCAATGTGAGAAGTTGCTGCGCGATATGGATGCGGCAGGCGGCCTCGCCGGTGAATTGCGGCGAATGATACTTGGCGCACGCGGCCGCTTTCCTGGAATGAGCGAGGCCGCGAACCGCCTCAATATGAGCGAGCGAACATTGCGCCGCCGTCTTGCGGATGAAGGCGTTTCCTATCGGAGCATTGTCGATGATGTACGCGGCTATCTCGCGCGGGAATACCTGCGTGATACGCCACTATCGGTTGCAGATGTGGCATCGCTTCTCGGCTTTGATGATGTAGCAAATTTCCGCCGCGCCTTTCGCAAATGGTATGGAACTTCGCCCAGCGCCTTCCGCGCCCCTCTTGCGCTCCGAAATGAGACTCAGGCCGGGGCCGCCTCCTTGCGTGATTCCGGTGAACAAACACTCACGCAATTACACACGGTTCAACACCGTTAAGCAGTTCAGGAGCATAGGCTTTCCCCAGTTCAACGACGTGAGGGAAGGATAGGCTCATGGCCATGAAGGCAACAAAACTGGTGGCGGCCGCAGGGGCAATGCTCCTCGCAGCGGCCTGCTCCTCTGATGATGCCGTTATCGGAAGCGGCGGCGGTCCCGGTGGTGGCGGCGGTATATCAACTGTCACCGCGCTCGGTGTCACCGGCGAAGATGGTGTCACGGAAAAACTCGGTCTTGCGAAACTTACCGATCCGCTACTTGGTACGGAAGGTGTGCTCGGCGGCGGTGGTGAAGGCGCTCTCGCAAGTGCCCTTCCGGCTCAGCTCACCGATGCGCTTGCGCCCGTAACGAGCGGCCTTGATCCGGTCGTCACCGGGCTGACGGACAATCTTCCCCTCGGCACGATTACCGATCAGATTCCCGGTCTCGGCATTTCCGGTCAGGGCGGCCTTGGTGAAGATCTTCTCGGTCAGGACGTAACCGGTATGCTGCTCGGCGAGACGGGCCTCGTCCCCGGCCTCCTCGCGGGCGGCAATGACGGCGCACTTGGCGATGTGTTGGGCGGTCTGCCGGGTCTGCCCGGCGGCGGCGATGGGGCAGGGGGACTGCTTGCTCCCGTGACCGGTCTCCTCGGCGGTCTCGGGGGTGGTGGTCTGCCGCTTCCCGGTGGTGATGGAGGTGATAGCCCGCTCGCTCCTGTGACCGATCTCCTCGGCGGTCTCGGGGGTGGCGGCCTGCCCGAACTTCCCGGCCTTCCGGGTGGCGATGGTGGCGGCAGCCCGCTTGCTCCTGTTACAGGTCTCTTCGGTGGTCTGACTGGTGGTCTCCCAGTCGGCAACTGACCCACGCGACTCTGACACTCGGCCTGGTGAGGGAGGCGGCGCGAAAGCGTCGCCTCACTTTTTTGCGTGACACACATTCAAAAGAAAGACGCCCGCCACATCGCTGTAGCGGGCGTCTCCATCATCCCTCGGTCGTCGTCGGCGAGCGCCTTCCCGGGTGAGGGATGCTGTATCGAGATCGAGAAG
>JBAYOU010000294.1:0-3212 GCA_041678065.1 Parvibaculum sp.
CGGCGGGGAGGGCGTGGTCGGTCTGGATCGCCATTCCGCTCGGCATGGTGCTTGCCCTTTGCGCGTCGGGGGTGATCGAGCTTCTGCCTGCGGGCATCCAGCAGGAGCTGACTGAGCGCAATGCGGCGATGGTGCCCGATACGCTGGGACAGGCCGTCGCGCTCTTTTTCGTCGCAGCACTTCTCGCGCCGCTTGCGGAGGAGCTTTATTTTCGTGGCCATATGCTGCGGCTCATGTCGCGCCATATGTCATTCGGGGTGGCGGCGGTCTTCAGTGCGCTTTTGTTTTCGCTGGTGCATGGCCATGTTCTGTCGCCCGGCTTTGGCGGGGCGGTGCTCACCTTCATCATTTTTCTGCTGGGGATCGCGCTTGCGCTCATCGCGCGCTGGGGCGGCAGTCTGCGTGCGCCTTTTGCCCTCCATGCCGCCTATAATGCGACGCTGACCATTCCCGGAATTTATCTTCTTCTGAGCGGCGCCCAGACATAGTGGGCGATGCCCCTATGGGATGCGCCCGGTCGTGATCCGCCCTCTTCTGGCCGGCGCAAACCGGCTTAGTCCCCCCAGTATATAAAGTGCGGGCAAGTTGCCTGGTCGCCATCGCTCCATATTGATCCCGATTTAGTCCGTTTGGGTCATGCGGGCCTCTCAACTCTCTCTTTACTCTCCGCCGCAACGGCGCAGCCGCGCCGCTTGTCTGTGTCTCGCCGGTTTGTGGCTGAGTGCAGGGGTTCAGTATCGGCTTTAAAGGGAACAAATGATGAGGGCGAAACGGGGAGATGCTGGCGCGGTAATCATGCGCGGCCGGTTCCGTGCGCGGCCATTCGTCGTGGCGGCGGCATTTCTGCTGGTGGCAGCGGGGACAGCAGTTGCGGGGGCGATGGATGAAGCGGCTCAGCGGCTGGGGACCGGGGATGCGCAGGGCGCATACCAGATTCTGAAGCCTGAAGAACGGAACCTCGCGGGCAATCCCGATTATGACTATATGCTCGGTGTAGCCGCCATCGATTCCGGTCGCCCTGCTGAAGCTGTCGCGGCTTTCGAGCGCGCCTTGGCCGTGAAGCCCGATCATTTGCAGGCCCGCGCCGAGCTTGGGCGTGCCTATATCGCGATGAACGAGCCGGAGGCGGCCCGTCGTGAGCTTGCCACGGTGAGCGGACAGAACGTGCCGGAAGAGGTGCGCGCCACGATCGACCGCTATGTGACGGCGCTTGATACCGGACTTTCGGGTGGCGGCACGCAGATCCGCAGCAACGTCACGGTGAAGGCGGGCTACGACACTAACGTCAACAATTCGACGAGCGATTCGCGCATTCTCATCCCGGCCTTTGCGGGGCTTGGCTTTGCGACGCTCGGCGCGGGTGCAACTTCCGAAGAAGATGGTTTCGGCGAAATTTCAGGCCGCACCTCACTCGTTCACGGGCTTGCGCTCGACAAGCAGCTTCTCGTCGACCTCAACGCCTCCTATCGCGGCAATGTGGATCAGGAGCAGTTCAATCAGGGGCTGGCGGGTGCGAATATCGGTTTTGCGCAGCGCACGCCCGATTACGGCACTTTCGCCATCAGCGCGCAGCTTCAGGCCTATTGGGTGGATGACGAAGCCTATCGTTACACCTATGGCGCGCTTGGCCAGTGGACGCAGCGCAGCAAGTCGAACACGGATTACGCCATCTATCTGCAATATGCGAAGCTGAACTATCCCAATAGCAGCGCACAGAATGCGAACCGCTACACGGCGGGCGCAACCATCGGCAAGGCGCTTGCGGGTACGAGTGAACCCTACATCCATGCCGGTGCCTATGCAGGTATCGAGAAGATGACGGACGGTGCGTTCGATCATCTTTCTTACGATTTCGCAGGTCTTCGTGCGGGCGGTGAGATGACGCTGATGCCGAAGCTGCGTGGCTACGCAGTCGCGGCGGTTGAGGTGTCCGAGTATCACGACCCTGATCCGCTTTTCCTTGAAGAGCGTTCCACAGTGCGCGCCGATGCTACGGCGGGCCTGCGCTACGCGCTGCGCAACGATCTCAGCCTTGGTGGCGAGGTCGCCTATACGCGGTCGGACAGCAACATCGTGCTCTACGAATATGACCGCGTGGTTGCCTCCGTCTCTCTCAGTTTCGATTTTTGATCCGCAAGGAGCCCTGATCCATGAAAAGCAATCTGTTCAACCGGCTTCTCGCAACGACGGCGCTTGCAGCGCTTCTGTCGGTTCCGGTTTCCGCCCAGGCGTTGCCCGTTCTCTTCGGTGATGCGGCGGTAAATGGTCTTTCGATTGCCAATATCGAACCGGGCCAGACGGTCACTGCGACGACGCTTCTGCAATTGCAGGCGGAGGATGGCAGCATCATCACGCTTGAACCCGGCACCGTCTTCACGCTGACGGGCGAGGGAGACAGCATCTCGATCGAACTCATCTCGGGCGCTGTCCGTGTTGCCTCAAGTGGCCTGCCCGTCGCAGTGTCGCGCGGCGGTGTGACGATCTCCACTTCGGGTGGCGCGTTCAGTTCTTTTGCCAGCGATGATGGGGGGCTCTCGGGCCGCGTCAATCAGGGCACGGCGACGGTGGCCAATGCGAGTGGGACCCGGGAATTCGCGCGCGGCGAGGGCTATGAAGCGACAGAGACGGATATCGCCGGCACTTTCACACCGCCCCCGCCGGGGAGCACGCAATATGCGCAGACCCAGCCCGAAGATGAGCCGGAATATTCGCCGGCTGACCAGCAAGGTTCAGCGGGATCGGCCATTGTTGAAGAAGCCGCAGGCGGTGGTGGCGGCTATGGCGGCACGCCACCGGTGACCGGCGTCATCGTTCCGCTTACGGGTGATGAAGATTCTGGCTACACGATTGTCTATGCGGCCGACGCCATCGGCATAGATGCGCGCGACCCTGCCAAGGTGACGATCGGCGAGAATGGCGAACTCAACCAGTATGATCTGGAGCCGGGTATGCCGGAGCGGCTTGAGCGCAATTCGAACCAGTCGCTTGAGCGGGGCGAGTCCAACGGCGTTTTCATCGAGCGTTGGGCCGGCGGTGAGACGCGCGGCAATTATTTCAATGTCAATAATGGCACAACCTTCTCCGACATGGGGCGCACCAGCCATCAAGGGTTCCACCTTGCTTATGGCAAGCCGAGCGCAGATGTGCCGGTGAATGGCGTTGCAACCTACTCGCTGGTGAGCGCAACGAAGCCGACCATTGATAATGGTCAG
>JBAYOU010000295.1:0-3210 GCA_041678065.1 Parvibaculum sp.
CCCTAGCTGCGCGAAAAGAGAAGCAAGCCGCGAGGCAAAGGAAAGGAGATATTCCGCACTCCAGTCGCGCAGGCCGTGTGTCCGGTCCGGTGCTTCGAGAATGATCCGCGAACGATCCTTCGTAAGAGATTTTTCGATCAGCGTAAAAAGAGAAGGGCTCATGATGTTCCCGCTGCAAGAGCCGGTTACGTCCGGCCGCAGTGTTTATAGCCGAAACTACCTGCGAGCATCTATCCTGCTTCGCGCACATGAAGATAATGCAGGTGGCGTTCATACTGGCCCAGAAGATCAGCAATCACCTGCTCCTTCGAATAGCCGAGTATGTCGTAACGCTGACTCCCCTCCCGAAGGATTACCTCCGCTCGCCATGTTTTATCCGGGCCAGACCTGTCACCCTCAAGGGCTGTGATGGCAAAGCTCGGAATTGACACGCTTCGCAGCGTAATGCCGTAGAGAAACTCGTCATCCGTTCCTTGTGCTGCGACAAGGCGGCTTTCACCTTCTCCAATCTCCACCTCGGCTGTGATGCCGCGCTGGCGGATTTCTTCGGCAACGTCGTTGAAAGCCGGTGTGACCACATCCTTCATAAAAGCGAAAGCACGTGCTTTTGTCGGCTGATTGAGCAATACACCGAGGCGTTGTCTCCACGGCACAACCACAGCGCCAGATACAACCGGGGCGCCGACCTGTAGGCCGAGCTGTCGCTGAACATCTTCTCGCAGCGCCTTGAACAAACCGTAGCAGATGACGAGCAATATCAGCGTCAACGGAAAGGCACTGGCAATAGCGCCGGTTTGAAGCGCGGCAAGCCCGCCCGCAAGAAGCAACACTGCTGCGACCACCCCTGCCATCAGCGCCCAGAATATGCGCTGCCATACGGGAGGCGCTGCTGCACCGCCGGATGTGATCATATCGATTACGAGGCTCGCTGAATCAGACGATGTGACGAAGAAGATCATGACAAGGATCGTCGCGAGACCGATTGAGAAGGTTGAGAAAGGAAGATGCTCGAGGAACTGGAACAGGGCGACGGCAACATCCTGCTGCACCGCGTCCACCATGTCAGCCGTTCCATCAAGTTGCATCGCAAGCGCGGTGTTACCGAAGATAGTGAACCACAGAAAAATGAAGCCTGAGGGCACGAGCAGAACGCCTACGATGAACTCTCGAATGGTGCGCCCGCGCGAAATGCGCGCGATGAACATGCCGACAAAGGGCGACCACGAAATCCACCAGCCCCAATAAAAGAGCGTCCAACCACCAATCCATTCATTTGGCTGATAGGCGTAGAGCAGAAAGGTCTTGTCCACGATGTCACTGAGATAGCCACCCGTATTCTGCATCACCGCCTGCAACAGAAAGACCGTTGGCCCCGCGATGAAGACGAATAGCAGCAGCGTCAGGGCAAACACCATGTTCAGTTCGGACAGGCGCCGGATACCTGCATTAACGCCGGAAGCGACAGAGCCGGTTGCGATCAGCGTGATAACCACAATCAACGCAATCTGGACATCAATGTCCATCTCGATGCCGAAGAGATAACTCAACCCCGCATTGATCTGAAGAACGCCGAGGCCGAGCGAGGTCGCAACGCCGAACATGGTGCCAAGCACGGCGAAGATATCGACGACATGGCCCGGCCAGCCATAAATCCTCTCACCGATCAGCGGGTAGAGCGCGCTGCGCATGGTAAGCGGCAAGCCGCGCCGAAATGCGAAATAGGCAAAGGCGAGACCCGTGATCGCGTAAATCGCCCATGCGTGCAGCCCCCAATGGAAGAAAGATATCTGCATCGCGTTGCGCGCGGCATCCACTGTGCCGCCTTCTCCCACAGGCGGCGACGCGAAATGGAGCACAGGTTCTGCAACGCCGTAGAACATGATGCCGATGCCCATGCCGGCACTGAACAGCATGGCAAGCCAGGTCGTCGTAGAAAAGTCCGGGCGCGCTTCATCAGGCCCGAGCCGGATCGTTCCCATGGAACTCACTGCGATGCCAATACTGAGTACGAGAAAGGCAGCCACAGCGGCGACATAGAGCCAGCTTACTTCCTTCACGATCCAGTTCTGGACCGATGCAAAAAATACGGCAGCGTCATCAGGATTTTGCGCAACGAAGGCGACGACGGCGAGGATCAGCAGCGCGGAGCCGATAAAGACCGGCATGCTTGCCTGGATAAATGGCGAGGGCTTCTCTCCAGTTTCTTCGGCAGCCATGACCGCTCTCCTCTTGGTTTCTCAGCCGGAAACAGAGTCCGACAACAGAATGATGACACGTTACAGCGGGAGAACGCTGTGCGCGACGGTGGTGATATGTGTGTGAATAGGCGCGCAAACATTACACAATCGATTGCGCAGGCCAACCCCCGGAGCCAAAGTAACTTGCCTCTCACGCGCAAAGGTCGCTAGGCTTGCTGCACCGTTCCGCTTCATGTGCTGAAAGGAAATTCTTTGAGAAACCTGCGCTTCGCTTTCTTCCTTCCGTTGCTTCTTCTTGTGACTTCGGCTGCAGCGGCAACACTTACCCCGTCGACGGTTGGCTATAGTGCAACGCGCATCATCAATGCGGGCGGCATGGAAATTTTCGGCAAGGTCTATTCGGAAGATGGCAAAGAGCGGTGGGAAACCACGACACAGGGTGTACGGAGCATTTCCATTATGCTCATCAATGAAGGGCGCATGCTCGTTTACATGCCCGACATGAACATGGCGATGGAAATGAGCCTTGATGAGACCGCCACCTCCCGGCCCGGCCTTGAAGCGCTGCGTGACGGGGTGGAGGCGACGGAAGAAGGCAAGGAGATTGTCGAAGGCGAACAAGCGACGCGCTATCTCGTGGCGGAAGAGCCGGGCAGCGGCGTGCGCGATCTGCGCGTATGGGTCACTTCAGACGGCATCCCGCTCAAGATGGAAGGGAAGTCCGACGAAGGGGATTTCATGATGCTTCTGAAAGATTTGCAGCGCGGGACGCAGGATGCCTCTCTCTTCCGTCTGCCAAGCGGTGTGACACCGATGAAGATGCCCGCCGGTATGCCTGGCATGATGGGCGGCGCGGGCGCCATGCCGGGCATGGCCTCCCCCTTCTGACCCGCATTGCCGCGTCAGACGATCAGCGTCAGCGCGGCGATCATGATGAACAGCGTCAGGCCGATCAGCACTCCGAGCGCCCCGGCTGCAACATGCCGCACAATGCCCATTCCTGCCTCCCGAA
>JBAYOU010000296.1:0-3203 GCA_041678065.1 Parvibaculum sp.
ATCCGGCCCGAGGCATAGATGGCGTCACCCTCTGCCTTGAGCGTGATTTCTTCACCAATGACAGGACGACCGACTTGCGTGTCGCGAAACGCAAAATGATCGAGATGAATATCAACAGGCAGTGCGGGCAGGGTGAAACGGCCACTTGTGTCCGCCGTCTCATCGCCACCCGGCAAACGCGCGAGCGAGAAGCCATCCGTCTCAAGTGTGGTCACGCGCACATCGCCCCGCCAGAGCGCATTCGGGTCCCACTCAAGCACCGCGCGCGTGAGCGTTAACCATTCGCCATCGCCATCGGCAATGCTCACACCTTCAAGGGTGAGGCGGCGCGGCCACTCGCCGCCAATGTCATCAATGCGGATCACCGTCTCGCCCGTATCGAGCTGCCGAAGACCGGCTTCAAGCAGCGCAATGCAGATCGGCGCGATGTTCAGCGCACCAATGGCAATCGCGACAAGGCCGAGAATGACGCCGATCATTGCGAAGAGGAGCGCCATCGCCCCGCCCGCAATCCGCATCAGGGCACCGCGCCTGCGCAATGATGTCTGCCCATCCGCCATCAGAATGCCTGCCCGAGAGAAACATAGATCTGGAACGCATCATCCACATTTTTGCGGCGATTAAGCGGCGTAGCGACGTCGAGACGCACCGGCCCGATAGGCGTGTAATAGCGAAGGCCAACGCCCGCGCCCCAAAGCAGCGGATCGCTGAGCGATGGCGCGAGATTGGAGAAAGCCTGCCCGCCATCAACAAAGGCAACAGCGCCAATGGTCTCGCTGAAGCGGTAGCGTATCTCCGCACTTGCCTCGAGCACGGAGCGCCCACCTTCCGGATCGCCGCGGGCGTCAAGCGGGCCTGCCATCTGGTAGCCATAACCGCGAACTGAGCCACCACCACCGGCATAGAAGCGCGTGGAGCCCGGCACATCCGCTGTGTCATCCGCCGCAATGAGCCCATAGCGCCCGCGAAGGGCGAGAAGGAATTCCTCGCTGAATTCGAGATAGGTCGAGCCGGATGCTTCAAGCTTGGTGAAAGTCGTTACCGCCTCATCGCTCGCACCGAAATAGGGTGTACCCGCCAGCATGGCGCGTATGCCCTTGCGCGGGTCGAGAATGTCGTCCGTGCTGTCATAGCGCAGCGTGGCCGGTATGCCGAAAAGCTGGTAGCTGATCCGCCCGTTCAAATCCTCTGTTTCGGTGATCTGGAAGGTAACGCCGAGTGTTCCTGTCCATCGCTCTGTAAGCGGACGTTCAAGCGAAACACCGGCCTTGATCCGGTCTTCGGTGTAGGCGTCGCTTTCCTCATGGACGATTTCGGCGCTGGCGAGAAGGCTTTGGCCGGGGCGAAGGAAATTGGGCTTGCGGAAATCCGCCGTCGCCGATTGTTCAATCTGCGCAATACCAAGACCCAATGTGAGCATCTCCGCTCGCCCGAAGAGGTTACGATGCTCCCAGCTTCCGCCGATACCAGCCCCTTCGCTGGTGGACCATTTCGCGCCAAGCCGCACCGTGCGGGGTGCACGTTCGGTAACTTCTATCTCTTGCGGCAGCGCATCGCCTTCCGCCGTGGCGGAGGTGATGGAAACGCCGGAGAAAAGCCCTGTTCCGCGAAGCGCATCGACAGTGTTATCCACTTCGCGGCGGTCATAGATCGCGCCCTGCTCGAAGGTGGAAAGCTGCTTGATATAGTCAGGATCGGTCCGCCCGCCTTGATTGAGAATGCGCGTATCGCCGAAGACATAGCGAGGACCCGCTGTCATATAGAGCGTGACGCGCGCCTCGCTTGAAAAGAGATCCACCACCACGCGCCGTCGGTCGAGCTTTGCATCCGGGTAGCCGCTATTGTGAAGCGCCGAGATGGCTTTCTGCGTGAGGTCGATCACGCGGTCTGCCGTGGCCGCGCGGTTCGGCACAAGGCCAAGCTCCGCGCCGGTGGCCGGGCGTCCGTTTTCCCCGCCGCCACTTTCCGGGTAATCGCTATAAACAATGTCGAAGCGCCCGATCATGCTGCGCGTGCCCAGCACCACGAAATAGACGACCTCAAACGCGCCGCCCGCCGCTTGCCGCACGGAAGTGGAAACGCGTCCGTCATAATAGGCTTCGGATTTCAGAACTTCCTCAAGCCGCTTTTCATCCTCCTGCGCGCGGCGTCGAAGCTGGGCGAGCGTTGCAGGCGGTAGCGGCCCGTCTTCCGCATCAGGGCTGAGTTCGCGCGCATCTTCCAGAAGATCACGCAAATAATCAGGGATGCGGCGGCCCTCCACACGCGTGGAAAATTCAAGCCCGCGCACCTGTCGTTCGGCACTTGCGCCATTCGTCCGCGTCTCCGCTGCCTGTGCCGTGCGGGGCAGAACAGGGGCGAGCGTCAGGACGCTGATGGTGATGAGAGCAAAACTCCGCAACAAACGGCTAGTCATACGCTTTCCGCGGTCTCCCTGGCCGGTGCGGTCCCGGAATAAGCCCCCCGCTTTCACCTGCCAGCAGGATAGACGAGCGTCAAGCCATTCGCACCCTTGACCTTCCAGCGACTGGAAGTGCCACATTCATAGGGAAGGCTCGATAAAGGAGAGTTGGCGCTATGAGCGGTGAAAGCAAGGTTCTGGACCCAGTTTGCGGTATGGAGGTGGTGTCGGCCAAGACGCCTCACACAGCAAGGCATGAGGGCGAGACCTATTATTTCTGCTCCGCTGGCTGTGAACAGAAATTCAGAGCCGAACCAGCGAAATATCTGGGTGAGAAGGGGCAGGCGTGCTGCCACGGCCATGCCTCTCCCGCCTCGGCGGCCCCGGCGGTGCCCGGCGCGAAATATACCTGCCCCATGCACCCGGAAGTGGTGCAGGACGGGCCGGGCGCCTGCCCCATCTGCGGCATGGCGCTGGAACCGATGGCCGTCACGCGCGAGAAGCCGGAAAACGCCGAACTGAAAGATATGACGCGCCGTTTCTGGATCGGGCTCGTCTTTGCGCTGCCGCTCTTTTTGGTCGAGATGGGGAGCCACTTGCTCGGCTTCCACGTTCCGCTTGAAGCGCGCGCGATGGGCTTCCTCCAGCTTGCGCTTGCCTCGCCCGTGGTGCTCTGGGCGGGGCTGCCTTTCTTTGAGCGTGGCTGGGCGTCGCTTCAGACGCGCAATCTCAACATGTTCACGCTGATCGCTATTGGCACGGGTGCGGCCTATCTCTATTCGCTCGTCGCCGTCTTCGCGCC
>JBAYOU010000297.1:0-3201 GCA_041678065.1 Parvibaculum sp.
AATTTGCGGATTTCCTGCAGGTAGCGCGACAGCGAACCTTCGGGGTTCGGTGCGGGTGCGAGCATCTTGCTTTTCGTTTCGGCCATGAGAAGCCCCCAATTTCTGCCCGTCCGGGACGGGCCGTGCGAACCAGTATTCTTGCCTTTTGTGACAGGCTTTCGGGTAATACCCGACGGTAGAGGTCAGACTATCAGACGCCTTAAAGGGGGCGGAAATCTGTCATATCGCTTTCCGCTCCGGGCGCGAATTGTCGCAGAATGCGGCGCTGAAGCCCCCGCCGCAGCCTCTATATGGGAAGGCGACGCGATCTCGCCAAGACGCCGTCAGCGGGTGAAAGTGATATTAGAATAATTCCAATATATTTTCAAGAGCACTGGATTGGCAGCTATATCTGCTCAAGCGCTCGCGCCAGCTCTTGCATGTCCGCCGGCATGGGGGCATCGAAACTCAGCTGCTCGCCCGTCACCGGGTGCTCGAAACCGAGATGCCAGGCATGGAGCGCCTGCCGCCCAAGCCGGGTGAGGGCGATGCGGGCGGGGTCCGGCAGCTTTGCTGCGCGGCTTTGCATTCCTGTGCCATAAGTGGGGTCGCCCAGTAGCGGGTGGCCGATAGAGGTCATATGTACGCGGATCTGGTGGGTCCGTCCCGTCTCAAGGCGGCATTCGACCTTTGAGACAAGCCCGTCCACATAATCCGCTTTCACTGTGTAATGGGTGATCGCCACGCGCCCGGCGGCGCGGCTGTCCCCCGCTTCGATGGCATTCATATGGCGCGGCTTCAAGGCGGCCATTTTTGAGCGGTTATGTGTCGAGCGAACAATATTCGCGTTGATCGTTCCCTTTTTGGGGGAGGGCACGCCCCAGACAAAAGCGAGATAGGCGCGGGTGAGGCGCCCGTCACGACCATGGGCGGCGAATTGTTCTGCAAGGCCGCGATGCGCGCGATCCGTCTTCGCGACGACCATGAGGCCGCTCGTTTCCTTGTCGAGCCGGTGGACGATGCCGGGCCGCTTCTCGCCGCCAATACCCGATAGCGTGTCGCCGCAATGGGCGATAAGCGCGTTCACCAGCGTCATGTCCGGATTGCCGGGGGCGGGGTGGACGACAAGGCCCGCTGGTTTCATCACCACAACCAGCTCCGCATCCTCATAGATGATATCGAGCGGTATCTGCTGCCCTTCTGGCCGCGCGGGGGCGGGCGGCGGCAGGGTGATGGCAATGGTGTCGCCCGGCTTCACGCGATGGGATGCATCGGCGAGCGGGCGCGGCGATGCGTCACCAATTTCCACACGCCCTTCCTCGATGAGCTGCTTTATGCGCGCGCGGGAGGGGGAGGCTTCGTCAGCCTTCTCCTCCTCGAACTTGCGGGCAAGTGCATCGGTAAGGTACTTGTCGAGGCGCGCGCTGCCTTCACCGTCGCAGACGGTAAGGACGTAACGCTTTTCATCTTGGAGCAAGGGGCCGGTCGGAATCATGAGCGAGACTATATCACCGGAAGGGGCCCCGTCGCCGGGAGAGGGTGGACCGATTGATGAGGCGAAGATCATCCGGCTGAAGCGCATGATGGCGCTCATGTCCGGCATTCTGGTGCTGAGCTTCATGATCGTGGTTGCCGCCTTTGTCTGGCGGCTTTCGGGAGGCGGCGCCAGCGACGAGCAGCGCCGTGCCACGCAACCGGCGGGCTATTTCGGCGCTTCTCGGATCGCGGTGGCACCCGGAGAGAGTGTCCGCTCCGTCACGCTGGGCGAGGGCCGCATGGCCATTCATGTCGCGAGCGATGATGTGGAATCCGTGATCCTCATTGATGTGAAGAGTGGTAGCGAACTCGGCCGCATCCTGCTCACGCCCGTATCGGATTTCGCCGCGCGCTGAGGCGGCGGACAGACCAGCAAAGAGCCAGCAAAACAAGAGAGGGTAGCACGCACGAGTAATCGTGCGACCGCGCCCTTGCGCGTGACTGTCAGTAATTTTGGGGGGAGTGAGGGTGCCGCCGATGCCGGGGGAGGAGGGAGGATGGCACCGGCGGCAATCTGAAAGCTATCGATCGGGGAGGAGGTCGACCGACGTTTCGTGAGATGAATATCGGCATAGAATGACATATTGTCAACAATGATTTTTGTGCGTTGCAAAAGTTTTTCATTCTTTAATTTGATACCGAATATCACAATAAGATATTGATTTTATTATCTAAAAATATACATGTGCGGAGTTTTAGAACGTAAAATTGGCCGTGGTGCGGTCGAATGACGCAGCGCGATAGCGTTGTTCTAGGGCGGGGCCCCTAGCTGTGTGCCTGCGGTGTCTCGGCGGAGAACGATTGCCCTTGCGCGTTCTCCCGCGGCGTCATAGAAGAAGCGCCCGAACTGGTCCGTCCCCTTCGTCTAGCGGTCCAGGACGTCGCCCTCTCACGGCGAAAACAGGGGTTCGAGTCCCCTAGGGGACGCCATCCGCCTCTAAGCGGTCGATATTCCAGATATCCCAATATAATCAAGTGGTTGCGCCTCCCGAACTGCCACACAGGGGCGTAACACAAGTGGTTAAGACGGCTTCTCCCCAAAGACGGAAATCTTCAGGCATTTTCTACTTCGGGCGGCGGGTCTCAAGCGAACTTACCCATGGCCCTCGATCACCAGACCGCTAAACTTATCCTGATGAAGTTGAGACTCGTGTATTGCTCTCTTCGGCGATGCTAGAGAACGGGATCCGGGTTTGGTGGATCGGCGGTTCAAGATCAATATTCATGCGCCCCATTACGCAGCGGTTGAGGCGGCACGCCAGATGCCTGATGTCGGTCGGATACCTATTCCCGACATGATGGCCTATGCGGTGAGCGAGAGCGTTGTCGGGCACAAGATTATCAATGCGTTCTTGTGCCCGTCTTCGAATTACCTTCCAGACGGCGCCCGCGCGATGACCTTGATTTCGAAATCAAAGCCGGCCAACCAATTCACGCCGATAGCTGTCCATGTAGGGTAGGGCGGGGGTGGAAACATTTCCGTTTTCACTTCCATCACGGTTCCCATCTGTGCTTCGGGATTGGTATGGAAGGTCATCACATCAATGATGTCGTCAAAGGTGCAGCCCGCCGCCTCCAGCACCTCGCGCAGATTGGAAAAGGCGAGACGGACCTGATCTGCAAAGTCGGGTTCGGGCGTTCCATCCCTCCGCGCCCCGACCTGACCGGACACGAAGAGGAGATCGC
>JBAYOU010000298.1:0-3201 GCA_041678065.1 Parvibaculum sp.
CGCCCTGGTCGGCCCGTCGGGGGCGGGCAAATCCTCGCTGCTCCATATTGCGGGTCTGCTTGAAGCGCCGAATGAAGGCGAAGTCTGGATCGGCGGTCGCGACTGTGTGGCACTGAACGACGCAAAGCGCACCGCCGTTCGACGGAGCGAAGTCGGCTTCGTCTATCAGTTCCACAATCTCCTGCCAGAATTCTCGGCGGTGGAGAATGTCATCCTCCCGCAGATGATCGCCGGCGTTCCCCGCAAGGAAGCGCGGGCCTTCGCCATCGAACTGCTCACCCGCATGGGCCTTGCCGAGCGGGCGGAGCACCGCCCGGCGGAACTTTCCGGGGGTGAACAGCAACGTGTCGCCATTGCCCGCGCTCTCGCCAACCGCCCCGGCATTCTTTTCGCCGACGAGCCGACTGGCAATCTGGACCCTAAAACCGCGCGCATGGTTTTCGGCGAGCTTCTGAATATCTGCCGCTCGCAGGGTGTGGCGGCCCTGATCGCGACCCACAATCTCGATCTCGCCAGCCATATGGACCGCGTGGTGCTTCTCCATGAAGGAAAGCTCCACGAAGGCACGGAACTCGCCGCTGCCTATCAGAGCCTTTGAACGGAGTCGTGGAACATGGCTTTTGCGCCCGATGAACGCGCGCTTGAGCTGCCCCCTGCTGGAAGGTTTATACTTCCCACCAAATCAGGAGGCGACCCATGACATTCCTCACCCGCCGTTCTCTTATCCTAGGATCGATCGTGGCCGTTTCATTGCTTCCGATGAAGCTGCCTGCTCACGCCGTGCAGACCCTCGAAATTTACAAGACGCCTTGGTGCGGCTGCTGCACTGCCTGGGCCGATCAGATGCGCGAGGCAGGCTTTCCGATCGCTGTTACTGTGATTGAGGATATCGAGCCCCTTAAAGCGAAGGCGGGCGTGCCTGCCGATCTCGCCTCCTGCCACACTGCTTTCATCGAGGGCTATGTAGTGGAAGGCCATGTGCCTGCCAATGAAATCGCGAGGTTGTTGGAGGAAAGACCACGCGCCACAGGCCTTGCCGTAGCCGGTATGCCGATGGGATCTCCCGGTATGGAAGTGGACGGCCCTGCCGACGCTTTTGAGGTCATTCTTTTCTCCCCTGCGGGCCGCATGGTTTTTGCGCGTTATTGAAAATTATATCGCAGCTCTTGACATAAGAACATGTAGAGAACACTTTAGGTGAGAACATTTAGGGAACTTGGCTGGAGGGTTTGATATGCGCGCGATCTGGAACCGGGCATCCGAAGGCGAAACAGGCAACTGGCTGAAGGATGTCGCAGCGCTTTTCTCCCTTGGTGCTTTTCTCTGGGTGGCGCTGACATGGATATCCATCGCCGAGGTAATGGTCGGCTGACATTTGTGAAAAGCAGGCAGGGTGGGGGTTCTCCACAGAATTCATGCCCCTGCGACGCCTCCCCGTGGTGACTTCGGGCGCCCCGCATCCGACAATGGCTCATGGTCGACTCGATGCCCCAATTCATCCATCTCCGCCTCCACTCTGCCTATTCGCTCCTTGAAGGCGCGATCAGGATCAAGGATCTGCCGAAGCTTTGTCGCGCCGACGGCATGCCCGCCATCGCGCTTACCGACACGGGCAACCTTTTCGGCGCGCTCGAATTTTCCGAAACAATGGCGAAGGAAGGCATCCAGCCCATCACGGGGTGTACGCTGCCTGTGCGTCTGGATGAACCCGCCGAACCTACCCGTGGCCCGGCAAGGCGCGAGCCGGACGGCGCGCTCGCCCTTCTGGTGAAGGATGAGCAGGGTTATCTGAACCTGATGAAGCTCTCGAGCCTTGCTTTTCTTGAGCCGGAAGCGGGGGAGGCGGCGCAGGTCGGCCTTGATCGCATTGCGCAATATTCCGAAGGGCTGATCTGTCTGACAGGCGGGCCGGACGGCATCGTGAACCGCCTCATCGAGCATGGTCACAAAGATGCGGCTGAAGCTCTCCTTCTCCGCCTGAAGGAGATTTTTGGCGACCGTCTCTATGTTGAGCTCCAGCGTCACGACATGCCCGGCGAGCGCCACGCCGAAGGGCCGTTGATCGACTTCGCCTATGAGCACGACATCCCGCTCGTCGCGACCAACGAACCTTATTTCACGAATGAAGCAGAGTACGAGGCGCATGATGCGCTGATCTGCATCGCAAGCGGCAGCTATGTCGTTCAGGCCGACCGCCGCCGCCTCACGCCCGAACATCGCTTCAAGACGCAGGCAGAAATGCTTGCACTCTTCGAAGACCTGCCAGAAGCAACAGCCAATACGGTTGAGATTGCGCAGCGTTGCGCCTATCGCCCCCGGACCCGGAAGCCGATCCTGCCGAAATTCGGCGACGGCGCATCGGAGGCGGACGAGCTTCGCCGTCAAGCACATGAAGGGTTAACCGCCCGCCTTGCCGAGCAGGAAGGCGTTGCGCCGGAGGAGGAATATCGAAAGCGCCTCGACTTCGAACTCGACGTCATTATCGGGATGGATTTTCCCGGCTACTTCCTCATCGTTGCGGACTTCATCAAATGGGCAAAGGCGCATGATATTCCGGTGGGGCCGGGTCGTGGTTCGGGTGCCGGTTCGCTAGTCGCCTGGTCACTCACCATTACCGACCTTGATCCGCTTCGCTTCGGCCTTCTCTTCGAGCGCTTCCTCAATCCTGAGCGCGTCTCGATGCCTGACTTCGATATCGACTTCTGCCAGGACCGCCGCGACGAGGTGATCCGTTATGTGCAGGCCCGCTATGGTTACGAGCAGGTCGCGCAGATCATCACCTTCGGAAAGCTGCAAGCCCGCGCGGTGCTGCGCGACGTAGGGCGTGTGTTGCAAATGCCTTATGGGCAGGTGGACCGTCTCTGCAAGATGGTACCGAACAACCCGGCAAACCCTGTCACGCTGGCGCAGGCGATTGAGGGCGAGCCGCGCCTTCGGGAAGAGCAACGCAATGACGAAACTGTCGCGCGCCTGCTGGAAATCGGCGGCAGCCTGGAAGGTCTTTATCGCCACGCATCCACTCACGCAGCAGGCGTGGTGATTGGCGACCGCCCGCTTGACGAGCTGGTGCCGCTCTATCGCGACCCGCGCTCCGACATGCCCGTCACCCAGTTCAACATGAAATGGGTAGAACCCGCGGGCCTTGTGAAGTTCGACTTTCTCGGCTTGAAAACGCTGACCGTACTTGATCGCGCGGTGAAG
>JBAYOU010000299.1:0-3196 GCA_041678065.1 Parvibaculum sp.
ATAGACGACGGGAAGGCCAACACCCTTTGCCTGCGAATAGAAAATCTTGTCCGCATCGGCAAGGCCAGCGGCAAAGGCATTGACGAGGCAGTTGCCGTTATAGCTCGGATCGAAATTCACCTCGCCGCCAACGGTCGGCACGCCGAATGCGTTGCCATAGCTGCCAATGCCGGCCACGACGCCCGAAACAATATGGCGTGTGCGCGGATGGTCAGGCTCGCCGAAGCGAAGGGCGTTGAGCGCCGCTATGGGGCGCGCGCCCATGGTGAAAACGTCACGCAGAATGCCGCCCACGCCCGTTGCCGCGCCCTGATGAGGCTCGATATAGGAGGGGTGATTGTGGCTTTCCATCTTGAAGATGATGGCCTGACCGTCACCAATATCGACGACGCCCGCGTTTTCGCCGGGGCCGCAAATGACACGCGGGCCGGTGGTCGGCAGGGTGCGCAGCCACTTCTTCGAGGATTTATAGGAGCAGTGCTCGTTCCACATGGCCGAGAAAATGCCGAGCTCTGTCAGCGTCGGCTCGCGGCCAATGAGATCGAGAATGCGCTGATATTCGTCCGGCTTCAGCCCGTGTTCCGCCACCAATTCCGGCGTGATCCTGACATCATTGGGTATCACGCCACAGCCTCCATAATGCTTTCGAAGAGCGCGCGCCCGTCGGTCGCGCCATTCAACGGTTCGATCATGTTTTCAGGGTGAGGCATCATGCCGAAGACATTGCCGCGCTCATTGAGAATGCCGGCAATATCGTTCAGCGAGCCATTGGGGTTGGTGCCTTCGGCATAGCGCAGGCCGACACGGCCTTCGCCTTCGAGGCGCTTCAGCGTTTCAGCATCGGTGACGTAGTTGCCGTCACCATGCGCGACAGGGCACCGCCACACCTGCCCTTGCGCGTATTTGCGCGTGAAATCCGTGTCGGCATTGGCGACTTCGAGTTTCACTTCGCGGCAGACAAATTTGAGATTGGCATTGCGCATCAGCACGCCGGGGAGGAGGCCCGCTTCACAAAGAATCTGGAATCCGTTGCAGACGCCAAGCACCCGCACACCTTTTTCAGCCGCTTTTGCAATTGCGGGCATGACGCGGCCCCGCGCGGCGATGGCGCCGGTGCGAAGATAGTCGCCATAGGAAAAGCCGCCGCACAGCACAATGAGATCGAGATCGGGAAGATCCGTATCTGCGTGCCAGATGGGGGTGGATTTAATGCCGGTGATCTTTTCGAGAGCGCGCATCATGTCGCGCTCGCGGTTCGAACCGGGAAAGACAACGACGCCGGACTTCATGCTCACTTCTCGTCTAGCTCCACGGCGTAGTTTTCGATGACCGTATTGGCGAGGAGCTTCTTGCTCATCTCTTCCAGCATGGCCTTCGCACGAGCAGGGTCTGTCTCTTCGAGCTCAACCTCGAAGAGCTTGCCCTGACGGACGCTTGCAACACCGGAAAAGCCGAGCGAGCCCAGCGCGCCTTCAATTGCCTTGCCCTGCGGGTCCAGAACGCCGTTCTTCAACGTGACCTTGATGCGCGCTTTCATGGTTCCTCGTGTCTCACGTAACTTATTTCACCAGTGTGGGGCCGCGCCGCTTCGGCTCGTTCTCAACGAGAACACCGAGACGCCGCGCCACTTCCTGATAGGCTTCTACCAGTCCGCCCATGTCACGGCGGAAACGATCCTTGTCCAGTTTGTCGTTTGTCTGCGTATCCCAGAGGCGGCAGCAATCAGGGCTGATTTCATCGGCCAGCACCACGCGCATCATGTCGCCCTCATACAGGCGACCGAACTCGACCTTGAAGTCGACAAGGCGAATGCCAATGCCGAGAAAAAGGCCGGTCATGAAGTCGTTGATGCGCAGCGCCAGAGCCATCATGTCATCGATCTCCTGGGGCGTTGCCCAGCCAAAGGCCGTGATGTGCTCTTCGGAGACCATGGGATCGTGCAGTTCGTCATTCTTGTAATAAAACTCGATGATCGAGCGGGGCAGGACCGTGCCTTCCTCGATACCGAGACGCTTTGAAAGCGAGCCGGCCGCCACATTGCGCACCACAACTTCGCAAGGGATGATTTCGACCTCGCGGATAAGCTGCTCGCGCATGTTGAGCGAACGGATAAAATGTGTCGGGACGCCGATCTCGTTCAGCTTTGTGAAGATGAATTCCGAGATGCGGTTGTTGATGACACCCTTGCCTCCGATGGTGGCGCGTTTCGTTGCATCGAAAGCGGTCGTATCGTCCTTGAAATGCTGGATGAGCGTGCCGGGTTCGGGGCCTTCATACAGCACCTTCGCCTTGCCTTCATAAACGCGTCTGCGCCGGCTCATATCATGAATTCCAATCGGTTAGCCCGGATGACGGGGCCGGGACTGTCGGAGGATCTCTCTGCGCGGATGTCGAATGCCGCCTCGCGGTGAAGAGGAGCCGTGCGCGGCCTGGAATCGGCGCTCCGGCGTGCGCAAGTTAGCCCAAGGTCGTGCGCGATACAATGAGGCTCTGATTGGCCCCGGGTGCGGCAAAAAGATCGGAAAAATCAGCTAGTTAGACAATTTACCGCAGCGAGCGGGCGAGGCGGGGATCACTGTTGATTTGAATTCGCTCGCCCGCTATGCCTAAACCTCAAGAAAGGCACCCTGCCAAGGTAGGGGCCTTGCCCATTGTGACCCCATACGGAGTGCCAGGTTCCATGTCCAGCTTTGACAAGCGCGGAGAAGGTTTTGAAAAGAAGTTCGTTCATGACGAGGAGCTTCGCTTCAAGGCGACGGCCCGCCGCAACAAGCTTCTTGGCCTCTGGGCGGCTGAGAAAATGGGCCTGACCGGCGAGGCGGCTGACGCCTATGCGCAGGAGGTCGTCGCGGCAGATTTTGAGGAAGCTGGCGAGGAAGACGTGTTCCGCAAGATTCGCAAGGATTTCGACGCGAAGGGCGTGGACCAGTCTGACCATCAGATCCGCCGCTCCATGGCGGACCTGATGGAAGAGGCCATTCGCCAGATTCAGAGCTGAGCTTCGGCTTTAACTCTCGGCATCTACGGCACCTGCAAGGATTGTCGCGAAGCTTGTGGCAGCGGTTTCGCGAGCCTGTTGCTCTGTCAGGTCGGGAACGGCGTTTGCCGCTGATTCCCGGAGACGGTGCATGGCTGTCCAGGCGATCGCTTCTATGGCAAGCCGCGCGGCGAGCCTGAGTGCAGGCGAGGGCGAGCC
>JBAYOU010000300.1:0-3192 GCA_041678065.1 Parvibaculum sp.
CGTCAGATACATTGCTTCAACTGCACGAGCAGCCGCTTCATCAAACTCGATCATCTGGCTCATACGCCGCTGTTCCTTCGAATTGCATTGTTGATCGCGGTGGCCACTTTTTCCGGTTCGGCCAGATCGGCGATCAGGTGCCGTGCCCCTTGCCGCGTGATGATGGCAAGCGCACCACCACCAAACCACCGCTGCATGGCAGGCCGCCGCAGCTGAGCCACGGCAATGTCTCCAAGCGGAAGCGCGAGCCTGCGCCGCATCGGAAAACCCCATACTGCGAGCAACGCCCCCTCCCCCACAGAGGCGCGCAGCACACGGGCGCGCATAAAGGCATGAAGCAGAAGCAGTGGCACAACCATCCCCTCAATGATGAGCGCGATCCGCGCGACGACCAATAGCGGCGGTTCCTGCCAGTTCGACCAGAAATAGACGACCCCCCATGTGAAGGCGATCACAAGGGCAGGCAAATAGATCGTCCAATGCGCGCCCGTCCCGGTGCGAACCACTTCCGACAACATGTTTTCAGGCTGTTCATTCATGCCGAGAGAATTGCAGAAGAGCCTCAATATGGAAAGTGAGCGATTGTCCCTCTTGCCACGGCGGTGCATGGAACTACCTCAAAGCGGAAGGGTATTGATTACAGGAGATGCAGATGAGCGGTCCCGAAAAAGAGACGGATGATGCACGACAGGGCGAAACCGGCCTCGGTGTCCGCTATGTATTGAGTGCTGGCCTTGCGGGCGTCGTGATTCTCTTCGCGATCATCTACCTATCCTTCTTCGGCTTTCCCCATCTCGGGCTGAACAAGGCACAAACAGGCGGTAACGGAACCGCCTCACCGGTCGAGCAGCATGAAGAAGTCCCGGAGTGGCAGGAGCCCGCGCCCGTCCAGCCAACCGAACAGATGCCCCGCTGATCCTACTTCCTGTTGCCATTGCGCGGCAGTAGTGGCGGCAGCCCCCTTTGAACGGCGCGTGAGTCGGGCCATATTGAGGCCATGGCGAGAGACAAGTTCAAATCATTTGGCCGGGGAGCGGAACGCCCGCTGCCCGCAGGACTGGCCGAAGCGCCCGGCGCAAGCTTTGTACCGGAAGGCGGCCTGCTGGCCGATCGCGATACATGGGCAGGGGCGCTGCAGGGTGACCCGGCGAACTGGCCACTCTTTGCGCCGCATCGCCCCGACCGCCCGGAGAAATCAGAAGGCGGCGTCCGCTTCAAGCTTGTCTCGGAATATGAGCCTGCCGGCGACCAGCCAACCGCCATTGCAGAACTTGTGGAAGGTGTGAAAAAAGGTGAGCGCGATCAGGTGCTGCTTGGCGTCACCGGCTCGGGCAAGACCTATACGATGGCGCAGGTCATTCACCGTACCCAGCGCCCCGCCCTGATCCTCGCACCGAACAAGACACTCGCCGCGCAGCTCTATGGCGAGTTCAAAAGCTTCTTTCCAGAAAACGCGGTGGAGTATTTCGTCTCCTATTACGACTACTACCAGCCGGAAGCCTATGTCCCGCGCACCGACACCTACATAGAGAAGGAAAGCTCGATCAACGAGCAGATCGACCGGATGCGCCACGCCGCCACCCGCGCGCTCCTGGAGCGCGATGACGTCATCATCGTTGCATCTGTCTCTTGTATCTATGGTATCGGCTCGGTCGAAACCTATTCGGCCATGACATTTTCGGTGAAGGTGGGAGAACGGCTTGACCGCAAGCAACTTCTCGCCGACCTCGTGGCTCTGCAATACAAACGCAACGATCAGGCCTTTGGCCGCGGCACTTTCCGCGTGCGCGGCGATACAGTCGAGATCTTTCCTGCTCACTATGAAGATCGCGCCTGGCGCATCTCCCTTTTCGGCGATGAGGTCGAGGAGATCGCGGAGTTCGATCCGCTGACGGGCCACAAGACGGACAGCTTCAAGGAAGTGAAGCTTTACGCCAATTCGCACTATGTCACGCCGCGGCCGACGCTCAATCAGGCGATGGAGGAGATCAAGCATGATCTTCAGGTGCGCCTTCAGGAACTGAAGGGACAGGGAAAACTGCTCGAAGCGCAGCGACTTGAACAGCGCACACAGTTCGACCTCGAAATGATGGAGGCGACGGGAAGCTGTGCCGGCATCGAAAACTATTCGCGCTACCTCACAGGCCGAAAGCCCGGCGAGCCGCCGCCCACCCTGTTTGAATATCTGCCCGACAATGCGCTTGTCTTTGCGGATGAAAGCCACGTCACCGTGCCGCAAATCGGTGGCATGTTCCGGGGCGACTATCGGCGCAAATCAACGCTGGCCGAATATGGCTTCCGCCTGCCTTCCTGCGTGGACAACCGGCCCATGCGCTTCGAGGAATGGAATGCGATGCGCCCGCAATCCGTTTTCGTGTCGGCAACGCCCGGCCCGTGGGAGATGGAGCAGACGGGCGGCGTCTTCGTGGAGCAGGTTATCCGCCCGACTGGCCTGATCGACCCCCCCACCATCATCCGCCCGGTCGCAACGCAGGTGGACGATCTCATCGCCGAATGTCACGACGTGGCGGCGAAGGGGCAGCGTGTGCTTGTCACCACGCTGACAAAGCGCATGGCGGAAGACCTCACCGAATATATGCATGAGCAGGGCATCCGCGTGCGCTACATGCATTCCGACATCGACACGCTGGAGCGCATCGAGATCATCCGCGATCTGCGGCTTGGCGCATTCGATGTGCTGATCGGCATCAACCTGCTGCGCGAAGGCCTCGACATTCCCGAATGTGCGCTGGTCGCCATTCTGGATGCGGACAAGGAAGGCTTCCTGCGTTCGGAAACCTCCCTCATCCAGACCATTGGCCGCGCCGCGCGAAATGTGGATGGCCGCGTCATTCTCTATGCCGACAACATCACCGGCTCGCTGGAACGCGCCATGGCTGAGACTGCGCGCCGCCGTGAAAAACAGAAAGCCTATAATGAGGAGCACGGCATCACGCCGGAAAGCATCCGCCGCAACATTGGCGACATTCTCGAAAGCGTCTATGAGCGCGACCATGTGCGCGTGGATACGGGCGAGGCAAATGACAGCTTCATCGGCCACAATCTCCGCGCGCATATCGCGGACCTCGAAAGCCGCATGAAGGAAGCCGCCGCCGACCTCGAATTCGAAACCGCCGCTCGCCTCCGCGACGAAATCAAACGCCTCGAAGCCACCGAACTCGCCATCGCCGA
>JBAYOU010000301.1:0-3189 GCA_041678065.1 Parvibaculum sp.
CGGATGGCGAGATCGCGCCTTATGATCCCGTGGAAAATATCCACCAGAACCACATTCTCCATCAGACGCTTGTGCCCGCCAACCTGCCCGACGCCATAGCCGATGAAGCCCGCGCCATCGCCTCACGCATTGTGCGAAAACTGGATTATGTGGGTGTGATGGGCGTTGAAATGTTTCTGCTGCCAGAAGGCGCTGGCGCCGAGCGCCTCCTCGTCAACGAGATCGCGCCCCGCGTCCACAATTCCGGCCATTGGACGATGGATGCCTGCGTCGTCAGCCAGTTCGAGCAACATATCCGCGCGATTTGCGGCTGGCCGCTTGGCCGCCCCGCGCGTCACTCCGATGCTGTGATGACAAATCTCATCGGCGATGATGTGGATGAGTGGAAGGCACTGGCAAGCGAGCCCAACACGGGCATCCATCTCTATGGCAAGGGCGAGGCGCGCCCCGGCCGCAAGATGGGCCATGTCACACGCCTCTATCCGCTCGACAAGCGCCCGGCCTGATCTCTCGAAATCAGCCGCGCCCGTAGCGCAGCCTTCCGAGAAGGGCGAACGGGTCAGGCAGCTTTTCCGCCACGCCCTTCACGCCTGCTTTCAAGCGCTCGAAACGCATCACATCCTCTATGCGCCGGTCGAGAAACGCCCATGTATCCTGATGGTCTTCCGATTCATCGGCAAACCAGTAAAGCGATACCGCCGAGAAGACCCCGGCGAGCGTTGCGCGTTTCGTATAAAAATTGACATCAGTGGATGTGTCACCCGTCGCGCGCCAGATCGCATCCACCGTGCGATAAAGCGTGCGCGGCCCAAGCCCGCCGGAACTCGGCAGCGCGAGAAGCGTCACCGCGCGGCGCATCGCCTCGCGATGGAGAATATCAACCTCGATCCGCGTCCGCACCGCATGAGTGATCCGTTCACGGATTTTCATTGAGGTAAGGTCTTCATGCGACAGTGCATCTGTCATACGCCGGTCGCCATCTGCGAGGAAGTAATCGACGAGATCTAGCACACCGCCTGGAAAAGCGAGCCTCGCTTCGCCTGCCGTCGCCCCCGCCTGCTCTGCCGCATCGCGCAGGAGGCGCGGCGTCCAGCCATCAAAGGGCACATTGGGTAGCGCTTCTTCCAATATTTTCGCGCGCGTCTCGGCGAGGTAGTCGGGGGCGTGCTTGCCCGCGCCGGGGCGCTTCTTCCCTGCAGCGGATTTCACTGTCTCAGCCATCTGCCTTCTCCTCTGAAACCTCGCGCGCCCGCGCATCGGCCCATGCCCGCGCCTCGCTCTCGAAGATTAACTCTGTCAAATCATCCATCCTTTGGGGATAAAGAATACCGTCCAGATGGTCGCATTCATGCTGAACCACACGGGCATGAAAGCCGCGCGCGACACGCTCGATGATCTCGCCATCAGGGGTCACGCCGCGATAGCGCAGCGCCGTATAGCGCGGGACGGAGCCCCGCAGGCCGGGCACCGAGAGGCAGCCCTCCCAGCCTTTTTCCTTTTCCTCGGTCAGAAGCTCGATCTCGGGGTTGATGAGCACGGTGAGAGGCGCCGTGTGGTCAAAGACCTCTTCCTCATCAATCCCCTCAGGCGCGCGCTCCGGCGGCGCCTGAAACACCACCACGCGCCAGGGCTCATAAATCTGGGGGGCAGCCAGCCCCGCCCCGTTCGCGTCGATCATGGTCTCGATCATGTCGCGGACAAGGAGCTTCACTTCCGGCGCGGTCGGGTCCGGGACGGGCTTTGCCACCTGCTGCAGAACGGGGTGGCCCATGCGGGCAATCTTGCGTATGGCCATGAAGGGGAATATGAAGCGGCAACACGCCTCCGGCAACCGGGGCCGCGGCCTTCAGCCCGCCAATTGGGCTGAAAAGCCCTGTTTTTGAGGTGCCCGGCGGTGGACAAACACCGATTCCTTTGATAGATAGGCGTCTCTCGCGGGGCCCGAAACTCGGTTCCCGCGACTAACTTATTGAACCAGAAGCAGGATCAGCCCGTGCAGGTACTCGTTCGCGATAACAACGTCGACCAGGCGATGAAGGCCCTGAAGAAGAAACTTCAGCGCGAAGGCGTGTTCCGCGAAATGAAGCTCCGGAACTTCTATGAGAAGCCGTCCGAGAAGCGCGCACGCGAGAAGGCCGAGGCGATCCGCCGTGCCCGCAAGCTCGCGCGCAAGCGCGCCCAGCGTGAATCGGGCGTTGCTGGCCGGAAGTAAGTCTTTCGCAGTTCCCGAATTTGAAAACGCCTCCGGTTTCCGGAGGCGTTTTTCTTTGTCCGCGCTCTGGCCTCAGCCCGTGAACCAGGCGTAGAGCAACCAGGGATAGGCGATGGTCAGCAGCAGGAAGGAGAGCGTCGTGCCCATATCCAGCAGCCGGTGCTTGATATAGCCCTGCGGCGAGCAGGCATGGATGAGAAAGAGCTGCGCATTCGTCCATGAGCCAATGACGAGCAGCCAACCGGCAATCTCAGGAATGGCGGGATGGACAGCCGCAATCGCGAATTGCAGCAGAGCCATCAGAATATTGTCGATATGGCACTGAAGCACCCGCTTCACATCGCGCAGCGGCCCGAAATGCTTGCGCGGCCCGTACATGATGACCATGACCCAGCCAAGCGCCACGGCAAAGGTGATCTGGATCAGGCCTGAAGAAATCAGAACCGCCTGCATGGGAGCCCCCTTTTTCTTGAAGGCGGAGAAAACCCCTCCTGCCTTTCTTTTATTATTTATGGGCACATGGTCCCACAGATAGGCGCGAAGGTCACATCACAGCCGCTTCGCCAGAAAGAGCTCATAACTCTTGAACCCTGCCTCCGCATAGATACGGCGCGCGCGTTCATTGGCTTCGAGCACATAGAGCCGTATTTCGGAAATGCCTGCCTTGCGTGCTGCTTCCTCGGCAGCAGCAAGCAGCGACCGACCAAGCCCCCGGCCCCGCGCCTCCTCAGCAACCGCAATGTCCCATATGAGCGCGTGGCGGCGATAGGCAGGCTTCACAAAAGTGCCGGGGTCCTCCTCAAATGTGTAACAGATGAAGCCCTGCACCGCGCCCTGCCGCTCGCCAACGAGAATGACGCCGCCCAATGCGGCCACCTGCCCCTCGACCCAGGCGAGATGGCCATCCGCCGCTTCGCGCCCTGCACGGTTTTCCTCAAGCGCGGCTTCAAAGTCGTGCAGATCGCCCATGAGGCGCA
>JBAYOU010000302.1:0-3189 GCA_041678065.1 Parvibaculum sp.
ATTGTCTCTGGAAGCCAGCCCTCGCCGCTTGCGGGCGCGCTGGAGCCGGCCATGCCGGCCCTGGGTGCGCTTCTGGGCGGTCTGAGCAACACTGTCGGAAGTGCCGCAGCACCCGCGCAGCAGGCGCTTGGTTCCGCCCCGGTTCTGGGTGATCTCCTCGGCACTCCTGCTCCGGGTGGCGCGCCGGGCGGGGTGCTGGAGCCGGCAACAGGCATTATCTCCTCCGTGCCTGTAGTGGGCGACGCGCTCGCTCCGGTCACAGGTGCCCTGGGCGGATTGCTCGGCAGGCGCTGAAGTAAACCCAGCCAGAATAAAAGGCCCGGCGAAAGTCGGGCTTTTTTGTGCGCTCTCTCCGGTCGTCGGGAAGTATTCGAGTTCTTGATCGCAGCTCCCGATTGCTTCATCGCCGCTCACGCGGCTCCTCGCGATGACGATGTAAGGTGGGGCGCCTGGACGCTCACCGTCATTGCGGGCTTCTCGTAATGATGCGCTGCCGTCCAGGCGGCTCCCTCAGAACCGCACTTCAAAGGAGACGAAAAGCCTCGGATCCTTGTTGCTTTGGGAAAGCGGCACGCGGTTGATGGGCTTGTCGAGTTCGATCCCGAATGAGAGCCAGCGGCGATTGGAGAAGTTCACGCCGATACCCGTGGAGAAAAGCCGCGCATCGCCTTGCTGGTCCACATCCGTATTCCAGACATAGGCATGATCGACGAATGTATAGGGCGTGATGGACCAGCCACCGAGCATCTCGCTCTCGAAGCGGTAGCTTGCCTGGATAGAGGCACCGAGTCCGCTGTCACCGCTGACTTCCGAATTATTGTAGCCGCGGGCAAAGCGAGCGCCACCGAAGGTGATTTCTTCGGAACTGAAAAGCGAGTCGGGGCTGTACTGCCCTTCCGTCCGCAGGTTGAGAAGCAGTCGTTCGGTGGCGGCATAGTTCACCGTCGCCCCCGCTTGCAGCTTGATGAAATCCGCCGTCGCACCGAGGCGGGAATGCGGCGTGTTCTCCGGCCCGGCATCGAAAACGGAGAAGCCTTTGGTGAGGCGCATATGGGTGCCGACAGTCACGTCCTGCCCGACGCGCGAGCTGTAATTCGCGCCAAGATGCGCGGCACGCACCGAATCCCTGCTGAAGGTGAAGCCGTTCAGCGAGTTTTCCGCATCCGTGTAATAGATGCCGAAGAAAGTGTTGAGCGTTTCCTTTGTTGCGCGAATGAGCGGATAGGAGAGCAGGAAATCCGCCTGCTTGCTCACGCTTACAAGCTCGATGCCCGCCGGCAGGTCCGGCTGCTCCGAACTCGCATAGGAAAAGCCGCCCGAGGCGCGCAGCCCATCCGTGCCGATAAAGCTCGAGAACGCGGCGCGCACATATTGCTGTCTTTCAATTTCCGGCGTCGCAAGAACTGTCAGCGAGAACTGGTCGCCATAGCCGAAAATATTATTGAGAAAGCCTGTGAGATAGGCCTGAAACGGCGCGGAATCGAGGTTCGCGCGATTGTCGACAGCCGTGGACGCGGAGAATTTCTCGCTTGTCACATCAAGCGCAAGCGTTGCGGCGCCTGAGTAAATATCCATGGATTGCAGGCGTCCATCCAGCGTCACACCTGGTATGTCGCTGATGAGCAGCAGATAACGCTCCAGCGTTTCCTGGCGGAGCGGGTTTTCAGCGACGATGCGGCGGCTGAATTCTTCCACCATGCGCCGCACGGCCTCGTCATCCGCCTTGATACGGATTTCGCCGATATAGCCTTCAACGATGCGCACGATAAGCGTGCCGCCTTTCGCGACCTGCGCCGGGATATAGGCGCGGCCGAGCGCATATCCTTGCTTCGCATAGATGGCGTTGACGCGGTCAAGCGCCGCACGGAGTTGTCCTGCCGTTATCGGTTGATTGAGCAGTTCATCAAAAGCGGAAGCCAGTATCCGCTCATCGATAACAGTCGCGCCGACGATGCGCACATTTGAAACCTTGAAGTCGAGAATATTTTCGGATGCATCAGGCAGGCCAAGTTCCTCGCGAAGCTTCGGTGTTTCGCGGCGCTCAAGTTCCGGTGCAGGCGGCGGCGGAGAGAGAACAGTGCCCGGCGAGGGCAGGTTCGTCGGGCCAACGCTCTGCGCCAGCGCCGGATGACACATCATGGCAAGCCCGGAAGCTGCTGCCAGAAATATGCTCTTGCTACGGAACATGTCTTATCCCTCACCAGATATTCTCTGAACTGATCGTACAAGTAGGGGAGAAGCATTAAAGACGAGTACTGTATTTAATTTGACTAACACGGAGCATTCCGTGCGCGAATGTCGATATGTGTGAGTTATGTCGACTAATCGGGCTAAAAAGCGTCACAATTCTGATCGATATCTTGCACACACAATTGGCTCCGCGACTTAGCCTGTTTCACACGTAAGGCAGGAAGCATTCGCAGAGCATCTTGGTTTGTAGCGTTCGAGTGACTTGCAGCTTTCCTGAGCAAAACGACGAAGGGCACAGATTCGCTAGGAAAATCACCTCCATATGAACTTGCGTCGCGCCGGTTGGTGTGAACTGAATACATTGAACTTGTTTCAATATTCGTTGGTAATAGAAAAAATACGGAGTTGAGACACTCATTTCTTTACTGTCTGCGCCTAAATTAAAACGATGATTTTATCTAAAGTGACGGGTTCAGTATTGGGGCGTTAGCAATTTGTTGACCGTTTCCATTCGTAATTGATCCGAGTTGGAGGAACCGTCGACTCGGCGGATAGGGGTCGCCTTGCGATCCGGGAGGAGGAAGAGGGCATGAACGTCGTAAGACGGATCCAGCAAAATCCCGGCGCCTTGGTTGTGGTGGGCGTTGGTCTCATCGCAGCCGCGCTGGCTTTGATCTGGCTCAATCTCTCCTCCCGCAACGAGGCATCACTGCCGTCATCCGACGCGCCCGCTGTCACCGAAAGTCCTGCTTCTTCCGAGGTCGTTGTCGCAATGCGGGACATTGTCCGTGGTCAGGCGATTGTCTCGGGCGATGTGACAACGCGGCGCATGGAAGGTGCGGCCCCCGGCGGCAGCTTCGCGGACAGGGAACAGATTGTTGGTCGCATCGCAACGAGAGACATTCGCGCCTCGCAACTCATCCTGAACGCGGATCTGAGCGCCGATCCGGCCAATGCAGGCATTGCAGCACTTGTGCCCGAAGGACAGCGTGCCTTCGC
>JBAYOU010000303.1:0-3183 GCA_041678065.1 Parvibaculum sp.
GACCGCGACGGCTTCGTGATGGGCGAGGGCGCGGGTGTTGTCGTTCTCGAGGAATATGAGCACGCCAAGGCGCGTGGCGCCAAGATTTATGCGGAGATTGTGGGCTATGGCCTGTCGGGCGATGCCTATCACATCACCGCACCACCGGAAGATGGCAACGGCGGCTTCCGCTCCATGCAGGCAGCACTCAAGCGGGCTGGCATTTCGCCTTCCGATATTGATTACGTCAACGCGCATGGCACTTCCACCATGGCCGACACGATCGAGCTTGCAGCCGTGACGCGGCTTCTCGGCGATGCGGCTGGGAAAGTGTCGATGTCCTCGACTAAATCTTCCATCGGCCATCTGCTGGGTGCGGCAGGTGCAGTTGAGGCGATCTTCTGCATGCTTGCCATTCGTGACAGCAAGCTGCCGCCGACGCTCAACCTCGATAATCCGGAAGTTGATTCAGTGATTGACCTCGTGCCGCTCAAGGCACGTGACAAGGAAGTCAATTATGCACTCAGCAACTCCTTCGGGTTTGGCGGCACCAACGCGTCTCTGGTGATGAAAAAGGTTGATGGTTGACGCCCGCCGACGATACGCCTGAAGCGCAGGAGGCTGACGGCGCTGATCAGGCCTCAGACGGCAAGGACACCTCCCGCAAGCCACGCCGCTTCCTCCGCGTGGTTCTTGCGCTATTCATCGCATTGGTGCTCGGCACGGCTCTCGCGGTCGGGGCGGCATTTTTCTACGGCAAATATCTCTTCGAAACGTCCGGCCCGCATGACGAGGCCGCTATCATCCTGCTCGAGCCGGGCATGGGGGTGCGCGCGATCGCAGATCGCCTTGAGCGGGAAGGCGTAATTTCCAACGCAAATGTGTTTCTCGCCGGGGTGAGGCTCAGTCGCGCCGAACGACAGCTCAAGGCGGGTGAATATGAAATCCCTGCCGGGGCCAGCATGGCCGCCATCATGGGCATTCTGCGCGAGGGGCGCTCGATCCTTCACCGCATCACCATTGCCGAAGGATTGACGAGCGAACAGGCCATGCTGCTGGTGGAGGCGCATCCGGCGCTTCAGGGCGATATGCCGCCCACGCCCGCAGAAGGTGCCCTTCTGCCCGAGACCTACAGCTTCACCCGCGGCACCACACGCGAGAAAATTGTTGCTGACATGGTTGCCGCGGCAACCCGCGCGATGGACGAGCTGTGGGACAAGCGCGCGCCGGACCTTCCTTTCAAGACGCGGGAGGAAGCGATCATCCTTGCTTCCATCGTGGAAAAGGAAACAGGCGTTGCCTCAGAGCGGCCCCGTGTGGCGGCTGTCTTTGTCAACCGCCTCAAGCTTCCCATGCGCCTCCAGTCGGACCCCACGATTATTTATGGTCTGGTGGGCGGTAAGGGTTCACTCGGGCGACCGATCCGCCGCAGCGAGCTTCAGCGGTTAACACCCTACAATACCTATTTGGTGGATGGGCTTCCGCCGACGCCGATCTGCAATCCGGGACGCGCCTCGCTGGAAGCGGTGCTTAACCCGCCCGCAACGGATGAGTATTATTTCGTGGCGGACGGCACAGGGGGGCACGCTTTTTCCCGCACGCTCGCGGAGCATCAGCAGCGGGTTCGTGAATGGCGACAGATTGAACGAGAGAGAAGCTTGCGCTAGGCGCAAGGGGCAAAGCTGCTGTTATAGTCGCGAAGCTTAATCGTGATTCCCGGGGGAGATTTGATGTCGCTCAACAGCATGACCGGCTTTGCCCGAACCGAGGGATCGTTCAGGGCCGCACGCTGGCACTGGGAAATCCGCAGTGTGAACGGCAAGGGGCTGGATGCAAGGTTTCGCCTGCCACCCGGTCTCGACCGGCTGGATGCGCGGCTGCGTGCAGAATTGGCGCGGCATATACGCCGGGGAAATTGTCAGATCTCCCTGACGCTGGAGCGGACGAGCGAGACCTCACCCCTGCGCGTAAACCGCGAGGCGCTGCGCACAGTCATTGATGCGATCAGCGAAATCAGCAACGCCATCACGACGGCCCCCCCCCAACCCGAGGGGATACTCGCGTTGCGCGGTGTGTTGGAGCAAGCCGATGAGACCGAGGAAACGGAGGATGAGCGTGCAGCCTTTGAAGACGCACTCGCAGCCTCCTTCGTCGATGCTGTTGCTGCTCTGGCATCCGCCCGCGCGGAAGAAGGACAGAAATTGAAGGCTGTGCTGTGCGGCCAGATCGATGAAATCGAACGGTTGACGGCGGCGGCGGCATCTTCACCCGCTGCCTCACCCGCTGCCATCAAGACACGGCTCATGGAGCAGATGTCGGAACTCCTTGGCGCTTCGTCAGCTCTTCCGGAAGAGCGATTGGCGCAGGAAGCTGCATTGCTGGCCACCAAGGCCGATATCCGTGAGGAGCTTGATCGGCTCACGGCCCATGTCGAACAGGCCCGTACTCTGATTGAGAGTAAGGAGCCCGCAGGCCGTCGGCTCGATTTTCTGACACAGGAGTTCAATCGCGAGGCGAATACGCTTTGCTCCAAGGCGGCCGATGTAAGCCTCACGCGCATCGGGCTGGAGATGAAAGCGGTGATTGATCAACTCCGCGAACAGGTTCAGAACGTGGAGTAGGGTGGGTATGAGCCAGATTGCCATTCATCGGCGCGGATTAATGCTTGTGCTTTCCTCTCCCTCCGGGGCGGGGAAGACTACCCTTTCACGCCGTCTGCTCGAAGCTGACAGCGAAATCGACATGTCCGTTTCCGCGACAACGAGGAAGCCGAGGCCTGGCGAGGTTGAAGGCAAGGATTACTATTTTCTGTCTACGGAAGATTTCGGCATCATGCGAAACCGGGATGAGTTCCTTGAGCACGCCAAGGTCTTCGGCAATTATTACGGTACGCCGAGAGAGCCCGTTGAGAAGGCGCTGGCGCAGGGCCGTGATGTATTGTTTGATATTGATTGGCAGGGCACGCAGCAGCTTGATGAAACCGCGCAGGACGATCTTGTAAAGGTGTTCATTCTGCCGCCTTCGGCACAGGAACTTGAAAGACGTCTCAAAAAACGTGCGCAGGACCCGGCCGAGGTTGTAGCCGAGCGCATGGCAAAGGCATCAGACGAGATCAGTCACTACCAGGAATATGATTACATCATTATCAATGAGAATATGGACAAGGCCTTTGCTGAGCTTCAGGCAATCCTGCTTGCTGAACGC
>JBAYOU010000304.1:0-3170 GCA_041678065.1 Parvibaculum sp.
AAGGGATCCCCCCCCTTGAGGCGCAGCACGCGCAATCCCCTGCGGGCAAGCTCCACAAGACGCGCGGATATATCGCGCTGCTTCGGGCTCGGTTTGCCGCCGCGCTTGCCGGAATATTCAAGCTTTGCGCCGGGCTTTGCGAATTGGAGGACGGTTTCGTCCACCAGCGCGTCATAGACGACGACATCTGCCTGCTGGAGCGCATTGAGGGCATGGAGCGTGAGAAGGCCCGGATCTCCCGGCCCCGCCCCGACAAGCCAGACCCAACCGGGCTCAAAGACAGGCAAGGCAAGGCGCGACACAGCCTCCGCCGAACCTTCCGGCGCCGAAGAACCCGTGCGAGTAGCCGTCAGGGATATGACCTTGCTTTCGCTCATTTCACGATTGTTTCTTGGTAATTTATTCAAGACCACAAACTAGCATGTAAATAAGGGATTGTCTCGCAGCATATTCAAGCGGCGTCATTACGCTTTTCTCACCCTCCTGCGCTAGTCTCGCCTCATGAAACGAAACAACTGGACATGGGCTGCCCTCTTCCTCCTTGGTGTGGCGGCTTTGGTGCTTTTCCTTTTCAACCGCTTTCCGGGCGCGCTGGAAAGCGAGGACAGTCAGATGCGGCTTGTCCACAGCCTGTTACTGCTCGGCCTTGTAGGCGGGAGCGTCGCGCTTGGCTGGCGGGGGCGCGCGGGTGTGGCGCTGAAACAGGCGCTTGCCTGGGTTGCGATCGGCCTCGTGCTCGTGATCGGCTATTCCTACCGGGATGTTTTCTCGGACATGAGCAAGCGGGTCCAGTCGGAACTCGTGCCCTCTGCGGCAGTGGAGCGGGAACCCGGCACAGCCTATCTGTCCCGTGACCTCACCGGGCATTTTCATGCAGACGCGCTGGTCAACGACACGCATATCCGCTTCATGGTGGATACCGGCGCGAGCGATGTAGCCCTTACCGCAGCCGATGCGCGCCGCCTCGGCATTGACCCGCAATCGCTCGCCTACAACACGCCTTATCAGACGGCGAACGGGACCATTTATGCCGCGCGCGTGGTGCTTGATCGCGTCACCGTCGGGGGGGATCGCGTTGCGTGATGTGCGCGCCTCCATCTCCCAGGGTGATGGTCTTGGCACATCGCTTCTCGGCATGAGCTTTCTTGGCCGCCTTGACGCCGTGGAAGTACGCGGCGAGCGGCTCGTGCTCCGGCAATAAGCGCCCAACTGCCGCCGCAATCCCGGCCCACACAGTTTCCCTGCAACTTATCCCCGCCCCGCTGTTTGGGTATATAAACGCTGTACTCGAACCAATCCGCTCACCGGAGACGACATGACGCTGAAGCCCCGCGCCGACCTGAAGCCCAATACACCCGAATTCGAAAACCTGCCGCTCGTCTCTCCCAACGGCTTTCGTGAATATGACGCGCGCTGGCTCTTCGAGAAGGAGATCAACCTTGTCGGCGTGCAGGCGCTAGGGCTTGGTCTGGGCACACTGATTCATGAAATGGGCGTGCGCCCCGCTATTGCGGTGGGGCATGACTTCCGTTCCTACTCCGCCTCCATCAAGCAGGCGCTCATCATCGGGCTAATGAATGCGGGCTGCGAGGTGCATGATATCGGCCTTGCGCTTTCGCCTGTCGCCTATTTTGCGCAATTCTCTCTCGACGTGCCCTGCGTTGCGATGGTGACGGCGAGCCACAATGAAAATGGCTGGACCGGCGTGAAGATGGGCGCGCAGCGCCCGCTCACCTTCGGCCCGGATGAAATGTCACGACTTAAGGAGATTGTTCTTTCCGGCAACGGCGCCCCCCGCGATGGCGGGCGCTATATCCGCGTGGAAGACATGGCCGCGCGCTATATCGCCGACCTCACCAATCGCCCCAAGATCAAGCGCAAGCTCCGCGTTGTTGCCGCTTGCGGCAATGGTACGGCGGGAGCCTTCGCGCCGAAAGTGTTGGAAGGCATTGGTGTAGAGGTGATCCCGCTTGATTGTGAACTAGATTACACTTTCCCGCGCTACAATCCGAACCCGGAAGATATGGAGATGCTTCACGCGCTGAGCGCGAAGGTTCTGGAAACGGGTGCAGATGTGGGTCTTGGCTTTGATGGCGATGGAGATCGCTGCGGCGTGGTGGACAACACCGGCGAGGAAATCTTCGCGGACAAGGTAGGCGTCATGCTCGCACGCGACCTTTCTGCCCGACACCCGGATGCCCAGTTCGTTGTTGATGTGAAATCAACCGGCCTTTTCCTCACTGACCCCGTGCTCATCGCAAATGGCGCGAAGACGGATTACTGGAAGACCGGCCATTCCTATATCAAGCGTCGCGCACATGAGCTGAAAGCGCTCGTGGGCTTTGAAAAATCTGGCCATTATTTCTTCAATCCTCCCATTGGGCGCGGCTATGATGACGGGCTCGTTTCCGCCATTGCGATCTGCGACATGCTGGACCGCAACCCGGACAAGAAAATGTCCGATCTGCGCGAGGCTCTGCCCAAGACATGGGGTTCGCCCACCATGTCGCCCTATTGCCCCGACGAAAAGAAATATGAAGTGGTGGAGCGAATGGTTTCACTCTTCACCAACATGGTTAAAAATGGCGAACCGCTTCTTGGCCAGAAAATCCGCGATGTGGTGACGGTGAACGGAGTGCGCGTGACGGTGGAAGACGGCACATGGGGCCTCGTCCGCGCCTCCTCCAACAAGCCGGGACTGGTGGTCGTGGTGGAAAGCCCGGCATCGGAAGCAAATATGCGCGCCATGTTCGCGGAGATCGACAAGCATCTTTCCGCCCAGCCGGAAGTTGGAGAATACGATCAGAAGATTTGAAGCAAGCGCGCTTTAATGATCGGGCGGAGAATCCTCATCGATGTCTTCACAGGAAAAGCTGATCGATGCGGTGGACACGCTTCTGCCTGCACTGTTGCAGGGATTGGATGCACTCGGCTTCATCGCCCGGCATCTGCATCCACCGCTTCTGCCATCCCTCGCGGAACAGGCGGGGCCCATTGCCGCAAAGCTGAAGGCCGCGCGCGGCGTTTTCGACGCGGTGGCATGGCCCGAAGAATTCAAGCGCTTTGCCACGCATATTGGCGAGGCAACGAATGAGGCCGAAGAGGCGTTCGAAGGCTTGCGTGTCGCAGCCAATGAGCGTGATGCTGCCGCCCTTGGCGGACCGGTATTC
>JBAYOU010000305.1:0-3162 GCA_041678065.1 Parvibaculum sp.
ACGTCCATGAAACTAGCGATCCTCAAAGAACGGCTGGAGGGTGAAACCCGCGTTGCGGGCTCCCCGGAAACGGTGAAGAAGCTCGCCGCTCTTGGCCTCGATGTCACGGTCGAATCGGGGGCAGGCGCCTACGCCTCCTTCGCCGACCAGCTCTATGCCGATGCCGGTGCCACCATTGCGCCAGACGCAGCAACGGCGCTGAAAGATGCTGATCTCGTCTTCAAGGTGCGTGCACCTTCCGATGAAGAAATCGGGCTGATGAAGAAGGGCGCGATGCTCGCTGCCATTCTCAATCCGTGGGATGACAAAGAGCGCCTCCAGAAATATGCGGCGGCAGGCATCAATGCCTTCGCCATGGAGTTCATGCCGCGTATCACCCGCGCGCAGTCGATGGACGTGCTTTCCTCACAGTCGAACCTTGCAGGCTACAAAGCCGTCATCAATGCGGCCGCTGCCTTTACCCGCGCCATGCCGATGATGATGACTGCGGCGGGCACGATCGCGCCTGCGCGTGTCTTTGTGATGGGCGTTGGCGTCGCGGGCCTTCAGGCTATCGCCACGGCGAAACGTCTCGGTGCCATCGTTTCGGCGACCGACGTGCGTTCCGCCACGAAGGAGCAGGTGGAAAGCCTTGGCGGTACTTTCGTCATGGTCGAATCCGATGAAAGCGGCGATGCGGCTGGCGGCTATGCAAAGGAAATGTCGGAAGAATACAAGCGCGCTCAGGCGGCACTTGTTGCCGAACATATCAAGAAGCAGGACATCGTCATCACCACCGCGCTCATTCCGGGCCGTCCGGCACCGGAACTTGTGAGCGAGGAAATGGTAAAAACCATGAAGCCCGGTTCGATCCTCGTCGATCTCGCGGTGGAGCGTGGCGGCAACTGCCCGCTTTCCGAAGCCGGCAAGCGCGTTCAGAAGCATGGCGTCACGATCATTGGCGATCTGAATGTTGCTGCACAGCTCGCGGTCGACTCCTCGGCGCTCTATGCGAAGAACCTGCTCAACTTCATTACGCCCCTGATCGACAAGGAAACGAAATCCCTCGCGATCAACTGGGAAGACGAAATCATTACGGGTACCTGCCTGACGAAAGACGGTCAGGTAGTGCATCCGTCGCTCCGCGAAGGAGGCAACTGATGGAAGCGGCCGCTATCGATCCCTTTATCTTCAGACTCGCGATCTTCGTGCTCGCGATCTTTGTCGGCTATTACGTCGTCTGGAGCGTGACACCTGCGCTTCACACGCCGCTCATGTCCGTCACCAATGCGATCTCGTCGGTCATTATCGTGGGCGCGCTGATCGCGGTCGGCCTTGATCTCTCCCAGGCGGGTGAGACGACAGGCTGGCTCTCCAAGGGTTTCGGCTTCATTGCCGTGATCCTTGCCGCTGTGAATATTTTCGGCGGCTTCCTGGTCACGCAGCGAATGCTGGCCATGTACAAGAAAAAGCAGCGCTGAGAGGGCCACAGACATGTCAGCCAATATTGCGGCTCTTCTCTACGTCGTTTCGGCGGTTCTTTTCATCCTCGCGCTGCGCGGGCTTTCCTCACCTGAGACGTCACGGCAGGGTAATACCTATGGCATGATCGGCATGACCATCGCCATCGTGACCACGCTTGCCCTTCTGCAGGCGCAGAATTCGCTCACATGGGGGCTCATCGTTGCGGGCCTCGCCATTGGTGGCGGCATTGGCGCCGTCATCGCGCGGCGCATTGCGATGACGCAGATGCCGCAGCTCGTTGCGGCTTTCCACTCGCTGGTGGGCCTTGCGGCTGTGTTCGTTGCGTGGTCGGCCTTCCTCGCGCCGGAAGCCTATGGCATCGGCTCTTTCCACGCGATCTATGCGGCGAACCTTGTGGAAATGGGCATTGGTGTCGCCATCGGCGCGATCACCTTCTCTGGCTCGATCATCGCCTTTGCGAAGCTCAACGGGAACATGTCCGGTGCGCCGATCATGCTGCCGGGCCGCCATGTCATCAATGCAGCGATGGCGATTGCCATTGTTGGTGGCATTGCATGGCTCTGCTCCGATCCGTCGCGTCAGACGATCGAGCTGTTCCTCGCGATCACGATCCTGTCCTTCATCATCGGTTTCCTCATCATCATCCCGATCGGCGGCGCCGACATGCCGGTGGTGGTGTCGATGCTGAACTCCTATTCGGGGTGGGCGGCTGCCGGTATCGGCTTCACGCTGGGCAACCTCGCGCTCATCATCGTGGGTGCGCTGGTCGGCTCGTCGGGTGCGATCCTTAGCTACATCATGTGTAAGGGCATGAACCGCTCCTTCTTCAGCGTCATTCTTGGCGGCTTCGGTGCGGACACGTCCTCGGCTGGCAGCGGCGTTGTCGAGACACGCCCTGTGAAGCAGGGGTCGGCGGATGATGCGGCCTTCATCATGAAGAATGCCGGCTCCGTCATCATCGTGCCGGGCTATGGCATGGCGGTGGCGCAGGCGCAGCACACGCTTCGTGAGATGGCTGATCTGCTCAAGGAAGAAGGCGTGAAGGTTTCCTACGCCATTCATCCGGTTGCGGGTCGTATGCCGGGCCACATGAACGTGCTTCTTGCGGAAGCGAATGTGCCCTATGACGAAGTGTTTGAGCTGGAAGATATCAACAACCAGTTCTCGCAGGCAGACGTTGCTTTCGTTATCGGCGCGAATGACGTGACGAACCCCTCTGCCAAGACGGACACTTCAAGCCCGATCTATGGCATGCCGATTCTCGACGTTGAAAAGGCGAAGACCGTTCTCTTCATCAAGCGCGGCATGGGCTCTGGCTATGCGGGTGTGGAGAACGAACTCTTCTTCCGTGACAACACCATGATGCTCTTCGGCGATGCGAAGAAGATGGTGGAAGAGATCGTCAAGAACCTCTGAGCCTGAACACAGGCTGGACGAAACGGACGGGCGGCGTTCAAGATGAGCGTCGCCCGTTTTCTTTCCAAACGGGCCATGAAAAAGGGGACTGGGAACATGATCTGGATTGCTCGTATCGCGGCCTTTCTGGTGGGGCTTTGCTCGCTTGTTGCAGGGGCAGCGACGCTGATATCGCCGGTGGAAATGGGTGAATTGCTTGGCATCGGGGCGCTCTCGGATATCGGTCGCAATGCGCTGCGTGCCGATATAGGCGCCTTCTTCCTCGCAAGTGCGATTGCGAGT
>JBAYOU010000306.1:0-3158 GCA_041678065.1 Parvibaculum sp.
CCCTCGGGGGGAACGGCCATTGCGCCCGCCCCGTTGCCCTTTTGCTGTTCCGACACGACAGCCCTTCCATCCTGCTGAAGCCAGCGTCCGGGCTTCATCACATCGAAAGGCACGTATAGGGAAAGATATCTAATATTGAGTTACGGACCCGGAACGGTGGGTGCCGCTCTGTACCATTGTGGCACAGATCAGAAACGCGCCGTCGCAACGAGCCGAATGTCTCGTCCAGGCTGGAGCACATCATTTTTCTTGAAGGAGGAATGGATTCGAATGTCTTCATCGAGCAGGTTCTCACCGACAATCGCCAGCTCCACCGCTTCTGCCCCCGTGAAGGGCGCAATGAAGCGGTAGCGAAGCTCCGCCCGAAGATCAGTGTAGCCGCCCGTCTCCGTCTCATTCGCCGAGAGCCTGTCCTGCGCAAAGGCGTGAAGAAAACCGAAGCGGCCGGAAATCTGCGCGTCCTCATAGAAGAGGCCCGCTCCCGCCCGCATCGGCGGAATGCGCGGAACATTGCCACCCGTATCAAGCTCGGCACGCACCATATCGAACTGGCCGGTCACACCCGCCCGCGCCTCACCCCAGCGCGCCAGCGTGATGCTCCCTTTCGCCTCTACCCCACGAAAACTGGCATCTTCCTGTGTGAAAAAAACCTGATCGAGCTCCGAGCCCGCGCCATGCGGTGTGCAGCTCGGAAAATCATCATCGCAAACCTCGCCCGTCATCCGCTTGTAGATGAAGTCGCGGAAAGAGGTGTGGAAGATCGCAGCCTCAATGGCGTAGTCGTCTCCCTCGCGGCGCATATTCGCCTCGAAGCTCAGCGCACGCTCTTTGCCGAGTGTGGGATCGCCGATCTCGAATGTCTCCGTCGCCTCATGCGGCCCCTTGGAGAAGAGCTCAAGCGCATCCGGCGCGCGTTCCACATGCTGCACGCTCACCCCGAAAACCCACTTGTCCACCGGGCTGAAAACAAGTCCCGCCGACACACTGCCCGGCATGAAGCTGCGCGAAACGGCATAGTCGAAAGGCGCAAGCGGCGCGCTGTAATCCATCGCCTCGCCCGACACATTCACATGCTCGATGCGGCCCGCAAGCTGCAGCTTCAGCTCCTCGCCGACAAGCGGCATCTCCTCGAAAATGAAAGCGGCAATGGATTCGGCTTCCGAAGGTGCTAGCAATTCGCCACCCTCCCCGCTCGCAACGATTGTTCGGCGCTGCGCCTGCACGCCAAACGCACCGGTGAACGGTCCGACAGTGCGATGCAGAAACTCGGCACGCCCCTCCCATGCTTCATTGTCGAAGCGCGACCCTGTCACGCCCGCCGCATCAATTTCACCATGGCTGTAATCGCTGTAACCGCCGCTCAGGCTGAGGCCTGAAATGAAGCCCTGCGCAAAGTCAAGCTCGCTGCCAAGCTGAACCTTTGTCTGGCGCATATCGATATGCACCGGGTTCATAGGGTCGCCCGGCGCGGGAATGCCATACTGGCTGTCGTAATAGGCGACGCTGCCGCCAACATGCCCGTCTACATCCCCATTGCCCACGAGAAGGGACGCACCGCCTGCAATGCCGGAGCGGTTGTTCCATGTCTCGACCTGCCGCGAAACCGTCCCCGGAATGCGGTAATTGCTCGCCTTTCCGAAAAATCCGTCCACATGCCAGACGAGATTACCAGCCGCTGCCTTGGCCTTTCCGCCGATCTGCCTGCCCGTGCTCACACTGTCATAGCTGGCGCTTGCCTCCGCCTCGAAGCCCCCCTTGGGAACCGAGCGCGGGATCCGCTCGTTGATGACGTTGACAACGCCACCAATCGCCTCGCTGCCATAGCGAAGCGTTGCTGGGCCACGAATGACCTCCACCCGGTCGGCGGCATAAGGCGCAATCGGCACACCATGATCCTCGCTCACCGCCGACACATCCCCCACACCGATACCATTCTCCTGAACGCGCACCCGATTATTGTCGAGACCGCGAATGATCGGGCGGCTCGCCCCCGCTGCGAAGGCGCTTTGCGATATACCCGGCTCATCCTTGAGCAGCGCGCCGAGCGATGTGGCAGAAGAGGTGAGAATGTCCTCGCGTGTGAGCACCGTCACAGGGGCGGCAAGCTCATCAAGCGGAGAGGCAAATGGCGACGCGGTGACGACAAGCGGCGCGACCAGAAACTCCGTACCGGCCTCATCCTCCTCGGCGAAGGCCGGAGAGGCGACCAGCCCGATCAACGCGCCAACCGCGACCACGAGCTGACACCCGTTTCGTTCCACCTTGCCGTCGTGTCCATTGATCCCCTCTCTCATCGCCGCCCCCGATTGATATGTTATAATATAACATTACCAGATAAAGAGCTTTCGAAATGCAATCAAGCGTTTCTTCAATCTTTTTCAGCGGGTGGAGTGGGCGGTCATGGATGAAGATGGCAGCCTGACCGAGTTTCTATCCGCCGATCCCGGCAATCTTCTGGAGCCGGAAAGGCTGGTGACGCTGCTCGTCCTCGCCTTCTTTCTCGGCATGGCCTTTGAGGAATATTTCGGCAGCCGCGCGCTGAAGCCGCCGGGCGGTGTGCGCACCTTTCCGCTGCTGGCCCTTGCAGGCGCGCTTCTCTATGCGCTGGCACCGGGAAGCGGAAACCTCTTTCTCGGCGGACTTGTCACTCTCGGCGCGTGGCTTTCCATCTGGTATTGGCACCGCCTCTCTCTCCGCCGCGATGAGCCGGACTTTGAAGGCGAGACGGATCAGCGCCTCAGCGGCGGCATTGTCGCGTTGGTTGGCAATCTCCTCGCCTATCTTCTCGGCCCAGTCACGCTGACACAGCCGCTCTGGATACCGGTTGCCATCGCCGTTGCCGTTGTGTTGCTCACCGGCGCACGCGACCGGCTTCATGAAATGGCAGAGAAGATCGGCGGAACAGAACTCGCCACCGCCGCGAAGTTCCTCATCATCACCGGCGTGGTGCTGCCGCTTGTGCCACATGAGCCGGTAGCAGATATCACCACCATCACACCTTTTCAGGTCTGGCTCGCCGTTGTAGTGGTGAGCGCGCTTTCCTATGCAAGCTATCTCGTGCAGCGCTATGCAGCGCCCCGTCACGGGCTTCTCTATTCTGCAGTGCTCGGCGGGCTTTATTCTTCGACCGCCACCACTGTCGTACTGTCCCGCCGCGC
>JBAYOU010000307.1:0-3157 GCA_041678065.1 Parvibaculum sp.
GAATGGATCGCGAGGTTGCACGACCATAAGGGCGGCATCCCCTATGGCGTGGCGCTGGGCATTGGCGGGCTTTTGATGTTCCAGCACAGCATCTGGCTGGACGCAGCGATCCAGGCTGCATGACGAAAGGAACAGGCAAGTGAACGCCGCACGCATTGGAGTTCTGGTTCTGGCGGTTGTCGCGGCAGGTATTGCCGCGCTTCTCGCGCGCGGGCTCATGTCCTCCGGGCCTGAAGAACCCGTGATCGAGAAAGTTGTCGAAGAACCGACCACGGAAGTGCTTGTCTCGGCCAGCAATCTTCAGCTTGGCCAGAAAGTCGCCTCGAGCGATCTGCGCTGGCAGCGCTGGCCCGATGCGTCACTGAACCCGGCCTATATCACGCGGGCGCAGCAGCCTGGCGCAGTCGAAGAATATGCAAACAGCGTCGCGCGCACGGGCGTGCTGAGCGGCGAGCCGGTGACGACTGAAAAGCTTGTGAACCTTTCCAATGCAGGCTTCATGTCGGCGCTGATCGAACCCGGCATGCGCGCCATCGCGGTCGAGATCACCACGCAGACAAGCGCGGGTGGCTTCATCCTGCCGAATGACCGCGTGGACATTATTGATGTGAAAAAGGGGCAGACGATCCTGCGCAACATCCGCGTGCTTGCCATCGACCAGCGCTTCAATGATAGCGGCGGCGAGCAGGTGGCGGTCGGCCGCACGGCGACGCTGGAACTCACGCCCGCGCAAGTTGAACTCGTCTCCATGGCGGGCACGGAGGGCAGCCTTGCCCTTTCGCTTCGCAGCATGGGCGAGCAGGAACTGGCTGGCACCCAACTCGACCAGCCGGGCAATTCTGTCGTGAAGGTCGTGCGTTACGGCATCGCGCAATCTGTGCGTGTGAACAGGTGATGGGGCTGCGTATGAACACCATGTGGAACACGCTGAAATCCGGCATCGCTGCGCGCGGCGCCCGCATTGTACGCGGAGGCTTTGCATTCCTCTGTGCGCTCTCAATGGCGCTCGTGCCGGCGGAAATCGCCGTCGCGGGTGATGCGCGCCTTGTGAAGATCGATCAGGGTGGCAGCGGCCAGTCCTCACGCAGCATCGTGCTCGGGCTTGGCAAGGCGGCGATCGTCGAACTCCCCGTCGCAGCGCGTGATGTGCTCGTGTCCAATCCGGAAATTGTCGATGCGGTTGTCCGCACCAACAAGCGCACCTATCTGATAGGCCTTGCGGTCGGCCAGACCAACGCTTTCTTCTTCAATGAAAGCGGCCAGCAGATCCTCAATCTGGAAATTCGTGTCGCGCGCGACCTCACGGGCCTGCGCCAGACGCTGCGTCAGTATTTCCCCAAGGCGCGGATCGATGTTGAATCGATCAACGATCACCTCGTGCTGTCCGGCATGGTGGCAAATGCGAGCGAGGCCGACAAGGCACATGATCTCGCCGCGCGCTTTGCCGGTGTGGACCGCGACAATGTGCTGAACATGCTCGGCATCGAGGGCAAGGAACAGGTCATGCTGAAAGTGACCGTCGCCGAGATGCAGCGCAATGTCATCAAGCAGCTTGGCGTCGATCTTTCGACAGCGGCGAACTTTGGTGACTTCGCGCTTCGCCTTGCGACCAACAATGCTTTCAGCGTGCAAGGTCAGGCTCTTGGTGGCCTTTCCACGGAGGGAACAGCAGTAACTGGAAGTGATGGTTCCATTGGCTCGGCTATCCGGATGCTGGAGCGGGACGGCATCCTGAAAACGCTTGCCGAACCGAACCTGACGGCGATCTCGGGCGAGTCCGCGAAGTTCCTCGCCGGTGGCGAGTTCCCCGTGCCCACCTCGCGCGACCGCGACGGCAATGTGCAGCTTGAGTTCAAGCCTTTCGGTGTGGGTCTCAATTTCACGCCGGTAGTGCTGAGCGAGGGCCGCATCAGCCTGAAGATTTCGACAGAGGTGAGTGAACTTTCCTCCGATGGTGCTTTCGTGCTGCAAGGAGCGGGTGGCGGTGGCGTCACCGTGCCGGGCCTGAAGGTTCGCCGCGCGGAAACCACGCTCGAACTGCCAAGCGGCGGCTCGCTCGTCATGGCGGGGCTGCTCTCCGACACCATGCGCCAGAATATTGATGGCGTGCCGGGCGTAAAGGATGTGCCGGTTCTGGGTCAGCTTTTCCGCAGCCGGGACTATCAGCAGAACGAAACAGAACTTGTCGTGATCGTGACGCCCTATCTCGTCGATCCGACATCGCGCGACAAACTTGCATTGCCGACAGATGGCTTCGCGCCGGCAAGCGATATGGACACGATCCTCATGGGTCGCCTGAACGCAACCTATGGCGCGCGCGGGGCCGCGACCGGCAACAAGTCGTTGCAAGGTCCGGTCGGCTTCGTCGTGGATTGAGGTGAGAGAAATGAACCGCAAGACAAGGTTGAACACGAAAGTCGCCTTCACCGGCCTCACACTCGCGGTAGCGATGGCGCTTGCCGGATGTAGCGGTTTCAACACCGCAGAGCATGCGCAGTTCGGCGCGCATTACACGCATCCGATCTCGGTTGAGGCGGATGTGGCAACGCTCAATATCGGCGTGGTGCCAGGCCAGCCCGGTCTTTCACCTTCTGATCGGGCAGCCATTGAAGGCTTTGCCGCCGCCTATCGCCAGCGCGGCCATGGTGCGTTGACGATCTCCACGCCGTCGGGCTCACCCAATTCGGGTGCTGCCACGGTTGCGCTTAGCGATGTGCGCGATCTTCTGAATGAAAACGGCGTGGGCGCAGGCGATCTCGCCTACACGCCCTATCGCGCATCCGGTGCAGATGCCGCCGCCCCCCTCATTCTGTCCTTCAAGCGTTATGTGGCGCGGCCGACAGCCTGCGGAAACTGGTCGCAGGATTATGCGCTCGATCCGACAAACGGGCTTACCCCCAATCACGGTTGCGCAACGCAGAACAATCTCGCGGCAATGGTGGCCAATCCGGCTGACCTTGTTGCTCCGCGCAACATGACCCCCGCTGATGCAGCACGTCGCAGCACCGTGCTCGAGAAATACCGTGCAGGCGAGGCAACCGCCACGGTGCGCGGCGATCAGGATTCCGGTGCCGTGAGCGAGGTGAAGTAATGAGCAATCTTGCACGCAAGGAACCACCCATCGTGAATGTGGAGCCCGTTGAGGCACCGCCCATGC
>JBAYOU010000308.1:0-3151 GCA_041678065.1 Parvibaculum sp.
ATCGCCCGACAGGCCATAGCCCACAATCTCCGCATAAATCTTGGCGCCACGCGCCTTGGCGTGCTCATATTCCTCGAGAACGACAACACCCGCGCCCTCGCCCATCACGAAGCCGTCGCGGTCCTTGTCATAAGGGCGGGATGCCTTTTCCGGCGTGTCATTCCAGTTGGTGGAAAGCGCCCGGCAAGCAGCAAACCCAGCAATACCAATCCGGCTGATCGCGGATTCAGCGCCACCCGCCACCATCACATCAGCATCATCAAGAGCAATGAGCCGTGCTGCATCGCCAATGGCATGTGCGCCGGTCGAACAGGCGGTGACGACCGAATGGTTCGGCCCCTTCAGCCCGTGCTCGATAGATACGTAGCCGGAAGCAAGATTGATAAGGCGACCTGTGATGAAGAAGGGGCTCACACGGCGCGGACCCTTTTCATGCAGCGTGAGCGCGGTGTCGGCAATGCCCTCAAGGCCGCCGATCCCCGAACCGATCATCGTGCCAGTGCGGCATTTCTCTTCTTCGGTTTCAGGGTGCCAGCCCGCATCGTCAAGCGCCTGCTTGGCGGCAGAAACGGCGTAGACGATAAAGTCGTCAACGCGCTTCGACTCCTTGGGGTCCATCCAGTCATCCGGATTGAACGCCCCCTCCCCTTCGCGCGGGATCGGCATGGCGATCTTGCAGGGCAGATCGGAAACATCGAATTTTTCAATTTTGCGGGCGGCGGATTCTCCATTCAGGATCCGCTTCCAGGTGGTCTCCACACCGCATCCGAGCGGCGACACCATGCCCAAACCCGTGACGACGACTCGTCTCATGCCGATGCTCTCTCCCACCATCATCCGCAGGCCGCTTGATCAACCGGGATCATTTGGCCTCAAGCAAGAACGGGCCGGAGAGAAAGACAGATCTCTCCCCGGCCCGCCATATACATTCGCAGATCAGGACTTTGCGTTCGCCTGAACGAACTCGATCGCGTCCTTCACCGTGAGGATCTTCTCGGCCGCATCGTCCGGAATTTCCACGCCGAATTCTTCTTCGAACGCCATCACCAACTCGACGTTGTCGAGGCTGTCGGCGCCCAGATCATCGATGAAGCTGGCGCTCTCGGTGACCTTGTCCGCGTCGACGCCAAGATGCTCGACGACGATCTTCTTCAGGCGTTCAGCGATATCACTCATTTTAAGTCCTCAGATCTTTGGTTTTAACCGGCATCGCACATCCCGCTGCTCGCATTCAATGCATCGAGGACTGGGTGTGATCGAATTCGGTGGAAAGGATGCCCCTCTTCTGGCCCATTTCAAGGCAAGACCGCAAGCCAAATCGAGGGCTTAGGTAACATACTTTTTCGCCCTGTACCAGCACAGGAAGACGGGCACTACAACTCCCTATGCAACTGAATTTGTTGATGTTTTTCATATTCATCAACAAAAACCTGTCAGATCATGGCCATTCCGCCATTCACATGAAGCGTCTGGCCGGTCACATAAGCGGCCTCATTGCTTGCAAGATAGACGGCGGCGGCGGCGATTTCCGACGACTCACCCAGCCTTCCGGCGGGAATCGTTCCCATGATGCGTGTCTGCTGATCCTCGGTCAGCGCGTCTGTCATGGCACTGCGGATGAAGCCCGGCGCGATGCAATTTGCAGTGATGTTACGGCTTGCAACTTCCTGCGCGAGCGACTTCGTCATGCCGATCATGCCCGCTTTCGAAGCGGCATAATTGCCCTGCCCTGGATTGCCCATCACACCGACCACTGACGTGATGCCGATGATGCGGCCCCAGCGGCGCTTCATCATGCCCCGCAGCACACCGCGCGACAGGCGGAATGCTGCGGTGAGGTTCACACGGATGACTTCATCCCACTCTTCATCTTTCATCCGCATAAAGAGGTTATCGCGGGTGAGGCCTGCATTGTTGATAAGGATGTCGAGACCGCCCATCGCATCTTCCGCCTGCTTCGGCAGCGCATCGACAGCAGCAGCATCGGAGAGATTGCAAGGAACAACATGGGTGCGTTCGCCAAGTTCGGCTGCCAGCGCATCAAGGGCTTCTTTCCGCGTGCCCGAGAGTGCGACGGTTGCGCCTTGCGCGTGGAGCGCGCGCGCAATGTCGGAGCCGATGCCGCCTGAGGCGCCGGTTACCAGCGCGGTTTTGCCTGTGAGATCGAACATGCCGGTTCCTTCGTGTCAGACGGTTTTGAGAAAAGCCTCAACGTCGGCAGGTGTGCCAACAGCGTGAAGTTCAGGCTCTTTGGCGATGCGCTTTACCATACCCGAAAGCGCCTTGCCTGCGCCGATTTCGGCAAAGACGGTCACGCCCTGCTCTTCCATATAAAGAACACTCTCGCGCCACCGCACCATACCCGTGACCTGCTTCACGAGAAGATCGCGGATCGTGGCGGGATCGGCAACGCGCGACGCGGTGACATTGGCAACGAGCGGCACGGCGGGTGCCTTCAGATCAACGCCGCCGAGGGCTTCTGCCATTTCATCGGCAGCAGGCTGCATCAACTCGCAATGGAAGGGAGCGCTGACAGGCAGCAACATGCTGCGCTTTGCGCCCTTGCCCTTTGCGATCTCGATAGCGCGCTCAACCGCTTCTTTCTTGCCGGAGACGACAACCTGTCCGCCGCCATTGTCGTTGGCGGCAGCGCAGACATCGCCCTGCGCGGCTTCTGCGGCTACTTCTGATGCCTGGTCGAAATCAAGGCCGAGAAGGGCCGCCATCGCGCCTTCGCCAACAGGTACGGCGCGCTGCATGGCCTGACCACGCCGCTTCAAGAGGCGGGCAGTATCTGCAACGGAAAAAGTACCGGCGGCGGCGAGCGCAGAATATTCGCCGAGCGAGTGGCCGGCCACGAAAGCCGCCTTGTCGGCAAGGCTGAAGCCGCCTTCCTTCTCAAGCGTGCGAATAACGGCGAGGCTCACCGCCATGATGGCCGGCTGGGCATTCTCCGTGAGGGTGAGGTCTTCCTGCGGCCCTTCCCACATGAGGCGGGAGAGATTCTGGCCGAGGGCGTCGCTCACCTCATCAAAGACCTCACGGGCTGACGCGAAGGCCTCCGCCAGTTCCCGGCCCATGCCAACCGATTGCGATCCCTGTCCCGGAAAAATGAAGGCCCGCGTCATCCCTGCTCCCCGTCTATGCCCGG
>JBAYOU010000309.1:0-3148 GCA_041678065.1 Parvibaculum sp.
CCAATCTCACTGCGAAACTGATATCGCAACGCTTGGCCGCCATCACCCTGTGCGCGCTTTTGCGACCTATTGGCATGAAAGAGAACTGACTGGCAAAGTGCCAGCCCGCAGCAGCATCAATCCCGGCGAGATCACGTCCATTCTGCCCTGGATGCTGGTGTTAGAAGTCCTCCGCTTTGAGACGGCTACAGAATATCGCTACCGGCTGGCCGGAACCGGCTGCACGGAAATCTTCGGCGTTGACTACACAGGCAAGATGCTTGGCGAGAGCATGACGCCCGAAGGATACGAAATTCGCCGAAAGGAATTTGCTCGCGTCCTTGAAACCAGGCAGCCGATCATCTCAACGACAAATCTCCCGATCAAATCACGGGAGTTCATGACCGTGCATCGAGGCGTGTTCCCGATCCGCGCCTCCGGCAACGAAATCGATCAGCTTTTTGTTGTCATCGCGCCGGCCACTGCCGTTTCTTCCACCGCCAGTCGTGCCGCGGCCGTCTAGTTCGCATCAAGCGCATTACGATACTGCGCCAATCGTTGCCGGTAGATCGCAAGAACTTCCTCGACCGTCATTTCCTTGAGATCGAGCGCCTCGCCCTCTCCCGGCTTAAGCAGCGTCTTTGCGATCGCGCGGTTGGCGGGTTCGGAATAATGCGTTCCGTCATAAGTGTTCGCGGTATCAGCCGTCAGTGTGGAGGGAACACCAAAATCCCGAAACCTGTCGAACTTCACGGCCGCTGTGTGGATCGCCGTCACATAGTCCAGGAGCCAGTCTGCCTTGTCGTAGGCATCAATTGCCCAGGCAGAAATCGGCGGAACATATCCGACGAGTTCCGCCTGCGGAAAGATTGAGCGCATCTCATCATAGAATGACACGCGTTCGGTCGCGGTGAAGCGCCCGGCCATCATGTCCGGGATAGGCTTTGCCGGATCATAGACAGGTGCGCCCGGCGCGATGCGACACTCGAAATCCACCGTATAGACGCGGTCAAGCGGTGACGCACCAAAAAGCGTGCGCCACGACATGGAAAGCGCGTCGAGGGAAAGATAGGTGAGCAAGGCCGGTTTCGGATTGTCACCGCTGCGAATGAAATCGGGAATATCCGTGCCACCAATCTTGTCGCGGAAGGCCGCAGCGGGCACCCCCATGATGACCAGGCGCGGCGTAAAGCCCTGATCCTTGAGATAGCGCGCATAGGCGACGGCTTCTTCCGCCTTCCCCGCCGAAAAGGCAAAGTTGAAGCAGCGATAGCCTTCGATCACCTGCTCCGGCAGAAGCGTGACCCGGCTGTCGCCGAAGATCACGCAGTCATAATTATCAGCTCGATCAAGAAACAGGTTGGTCTTGCTCAGCCGCTCATTGAACGCATAGTTGATCGAACCAAGCTTGTTGCCACCGAAGTACCACATCGGATCAACCGTCGCGTTGACGGCAAACACAGCCGCCGCGCAGGAAAGTACCGTTGCCGCAAGTGCTGCGAGATAGCCGGGGATATATCTGCTCATGGTCATCGGCATATCTGCTCAGAACTGGAAGTAAAGAAATTCGCTGATGCGCTGAAGGCTGAGGAATGACGCCGCCGCCAACAACCCGACTGCCAGCGCAACGCGCTTGCTGGGTCGCCAGAGAACAAGCCGCTGAAACCGGGTACCATCCACCGGCAGCAACAGCGGGTCAGCCTTGCGATCCGCCCATTTGTAGTTGAAGGCGGGCCGCACCATGGCAAGCCATTGCTGCGTGTTCGGCCAGAACCAGACAATACCCACCCAGAAGACGAGCCAGCCGAGATCTTCCGCAAGCCGCGCCATGTCCGGCACTTCGGGAACGGCAATCAGCCCACGATATATCGCCATTGCCGCATCAATGTCAGCGGCACGAAACAGAACCCACGCCAGCGCCACACAGAGGAATGTGAGTGACCGCGCAAAGCCGCGCGACCACCATGTATTGATCCGTCGAATAGGAAGCGCCTGCCAGCCATGGTTGATGATGAGCATCAACCCGTGTGCCGCACCCCAGAGCATGAAGGTCCATGCAGGCCCATGCCAGAGGCCACCAAGCGCCATGGTGATGAAGAGATTTGCATAGCGACGTACTTTGCCACGCCTGTTACCGCCGAGCGAGATATAGAGATAATCGCGCAGGAAGCGCGACAGCGTCATATGCCAGCGCCGCCAGAAATCCGTGATATTGAGCGCCTGATAGGGCGAGTGGAAATTGATCGGGAGCTTGACCCCGAAAATTCGCGCCGCCCCAATGGCCATGTCGGAATAGCCGGAGAAATCGAAATAGAGCTGAAAAGTATAGGCGAGCATCCCCTCCCAGGCATCGAAGAAGCCAATATCCGCGCCGCTCGCCGCCCTGCTGAAAACCGGCGTCGCAACCAGCGCCACATTGTCTGCCAGCACCACCTTCTTGAAGAGTCCGATGAGGAAGATCGTGAGTCCGATGGCCACATTCATCCGGTCAAAACCGAAGGTGCGCTTTTGTTTTGTCTGAGGAAAAATTTCCTTGTGATGGACGATGGGCCCCGCAATCAGCTGCGGGAAGAACATCACGAAAAAGGAAAATTCGAGAAAGTTGTGCCGCTCCACCTTCCCCGCCCGCGTGTCAGCGAGATAAGCGATTTTCTGAAAGGTGAAGAAGGAAATCGCCAGCGGCAGAATGATGTGCTGTAGCGGAAACTCCGTGTCGAGCAGCGCATTCGACGTACCGATGAGAAAGTCGGTGTATTTGAAAAAGCCGAGCGAGATGAGATCAACGCTGATGCCAAAGACCGTTAGATAGGTCGCATAGCCTCCCCCCGGCTTCATCCTCTCTGCACTGATCGCCTTCGCAATTACGAAGTTGAAAATCGTGATGCCGATCAGCAGCGGCAGGTAGACCGGGTTCCACCAGCCATAGAAGAAAAGCGAGGCGAGAACCAGAAAACCGAGGCTCGCCTCGCGCCCGAAAGCTGCCCGGATAGCGAAGCAGGTAAGCGCGGTCAGCGGCAGAAAAATGAAAATGAAAACCGGAGAATTGAACAGCAATTTGCGCGCAGGGCCCCGGTCCCGGTAATGGTCAAAACATAGGAAAGCCGGAACTCTGCCCGGCTTCGAGAGGGCGATGTTAAAGAGAGAAGAAAGGCATAAAAAAGGCCGGGAG
>JBAYOU010000310.1:0-3139 GCA_041678065.1 Parvibaculum sp.
GTGCCGGGGATTTCTTTTTGCGCTATGCCGCCGTCGGTTCAGCCTGGCCCGCCGCCATCGATGTTGATCTTCTGGCCGTTCGCGTAAGGGTTCGCATCCGAGACGAGATAGACGACCGCTGCCGCAACTTCCTCCGGCTCGCAGACATGGCCGAAAGGCATGGTCTCGTCGAGATCGTGAATATCCATGCCCTTCTTGCCCGCGCGAGCAGCGGCGAGACGTGAGCCCATATCGGTGGCGGTGAGCCCGGGCGCCACGATGTTGGTGCGGATGCCGTGCTTGCGCTCTTCCTTCGCAAGCGTCAGTGCCAACGCTTCCGCCGCCGCCTTGCCCATATTGTAAGGCCCGCCATTGGCGGACATGGAAAGCGTTGCGACAGAAGAAATGATGATGATGTCGCCGCGCTTCTCCTTGCGCATATGCGGGAGAACAAGCTTCGACATGAAATGCGGTGCCATGGCATGAACACGCAGCACACGCTCCAACTCCTGCGGGTCGGTATCGGCAACTGTCTGCCCGCGTGAGGCGATGCCCGCATTGTTGACGAGAATGCCGATGGAGCCGAAATCCTTCAGCACATCGGCGACCATGAGTTGGTCTTCTTCAAAATTTTCAACTGATGCCGAATAGGCCTTTGCCTTACGGCCAAGCTTTTCAATCGCGGCGACCGTTTCCTGCGCTGCCTCCTCATCTCGGCGATAATTGATCGCGACATCGGCCCCCGCTTCCGCGAGCGACAATGCGATGGCGCGACCAATGCCCCGGCTGCCGCCGGTCACAAGCGCAACACGCCCTTCCAGTGAAATCTTCATCGGCATATCTCCCTGTTTCTTTGTGCCGCAAGCATAAAGAAGCCGCCCGGGATTTCCATGCCCGGGCGGCTTTTCCAATCTTCGCGGCGCTGACGCTGCGGCAAATAGCTGTCAGGGTCAGGCAGTATCCTTCGAGTACTTCTTCATGTCCTCGCGGAGTTCCGTTTTCAGGATCTTGCCATTCGCATTGCGCGGCAGCGGCTCAGTGCGAAGCTCGATCTTGACCGGCACCTTGAAGGCGGCGAGCAGCTTGCCGACATGAGCACGCAGTTCTTCTTCGCTCACCTGCTTGCCGGGTGCGATCTGCACCACAGCGCCAACCTCTTCGCCCAGCACCTTGTGCGGAATGGCAACGACGGCAGCATCCATCACGGCGGGATGCGCATAAAGCGCGTCTTCCACCTCGACGCAGTAGATATTCTCACCGCCGCGGATCAGCATGTCCTTGGCGCGGTCGAGGATGTAAACGAAGCCCTCCTCATCCATCCGCACGAGGTCGCCTGAGTGGAACCATCCACTTTCGGTAATGGCCTCAGCGGTTGCTTCCGGCTTGTTCCAGTAGCCCTTCACAACGTTTGGCCCGCGAATCCACAGCTCGCCGACCTGGCCGCGCGGCAGTTCATTACCCTTGTCATCCACCACTTTCAGGTCAACGACAGGCACGGCAACACCTGCGCTGTCAGGCTTCGCCACATAATCTTCAGCAAGGTTCAGCGTGGTGATGGCGGAGGTTTCAGTGAGGCCATAGCCATTCGAAGGCTGAACCTTCGGGAACTGCTGACGAATACGTGCAACAAGATCAGGCGCGGAAGGCGCACCACCATAGCCGATGGATTCGACACTCGACGTGTCGCGTGTTGCGAAGTCGGGCGATTCCAGCACCTGCCAGACCATCGCCGGCACGCCACCGAAGCTCGTTACGCGCTCGCGTTCGATCAACTCAAGCGCCTGCTCAGGGTTCCAGCGATGGATGATGACGAGCCTGCCTCCACTCGCATAGGTGCCAACGAGAATGGAGTGGCAGCCTGTTGCGTGGAAAAGCGGCACAGAAAGAAGCGTCACACGCTGGGGCGCATCAGGGTCCGGTGCGGGCGGCATTTCGCCCCGGCGCATGAAGGCGCGCGCATTGCTGACCATGGCGTTCATCAGATTGGTGCAGATGTTGCGATGCGTACCGAGCGCGCCTTTCGGCTTTCCGGTTGTGCCGGATGTATAGAAGATCGTCGCTTCATCTTCCGGCTCGAGGCCCGGATCGGGCAGCGCATCGGCGGAGAGCTTGCCGTAATCAGCGGTCTTGCCGATCAGCGATTCAAGAGCGACAGCGGTGCCGAGTTCAGCTTCCGGCGTGCGCACGGCGACCAGGCCGTCCAGCGCCAACGCATCAAGATGCGGGCGCAAGCGCTCAAGGCGCTCATGGTCGAGAATCACCACGCGGGAGCCAGAATCCGATATGCCGTATTCAAGCTCCGGCCCCGTGCCCCATGCATTGAGCGGAACGATGATGCCGCCAATGGCCGCGATTGCCCAGAAGGCGACCGACCATTCCGGGAAATTGCGCATGATGATGGCGACGCGGTCGCCCTTCTTCACACCGTATTTTTCCGTCAGCACGCGGCCAAGCGCACTTGCGGCGCGATAATGGTTTTCGAATGAGACGCGCTCGTCCTGATAAACGAGGAAGTCCTTGTCGCCAAAGGCGCGGCCCATGTCGAAAATGGCGCGCAGCGAGGGCGGTGTGCCCTTATAGGTGCGGATTGGAATCCCACGAATATTGACGGTTTCCATTTCGAAAGGTGTACCCGGCGAGGTGAGGAAGGCATGCGCTTCCTCGATCGTCATGGCGGGCCATTTGCTGGCGTTCTCGGCCATTCTTATCTCCCTGAAATGCCTGAAAGGCTTGTCTGTCTTGCCGCAGGAATATCGCTTCTGGCGGCAAATTTGAAGAAAACAGCTCCTAAAGCCCGAATTTCTTCAAAAGATCGGTTTCTTCCGCGATGCAGGCCGCAAAACCGGGACGCGCGTGGATGGCAGCGAGGTAGCGCGTGAGGTTCGGCCATGCCTTCGCATCCGGATGATAACCTGCATGAGCGAGATTCACGAAATGCGTGGCCACGGATATATCTGCGATGGAGAAAGCATCTCCTGCGAGAAACTCCTTCGAGCCGATTTCCTTTTCGAGCCAGGCGAAGTTGGCCGGCAACTTTTCGTGGAAGGTTTTTTCTGCTGTTGCCGTGTCGGGCTCCTTGCCCATGAGCCGGTTCACGATCATCGGGCGGAAGATGCCCATGCCGACAGCGCCTGCGAGATCGGAATCAGCGTATTCTTCA
>JBAYOU010000311.1:0-3128 GCA_041678065.1 Parvibaculum sp.
GTGCTTGCGGAAAAATCCAAGGATATATAAGGGTTTCGGCGTTCGGAGCGTAGCGCAGCCCGGTAGCGCACTTGTCTGGGGGACAAGGGGTCGTGGGTTCGAATCCCGCCGCTCCGACCATTTTTGCTTTCTTCGCCCGCCGGGCGGAATCAAGTCTTGGGAGCCCGTACCGATGGTTGGCCAGATTCTTCCGATCCTGATCTTTCTTGTCGTGATTCTGGTGCTGAACAAGGCAGTCACCGGCCGCTTCGGCTGAGGCAGCACAGCCTTTCGGCGTCACGCCGCCCCCATAGTCGCGCGGGGTCTATGCCTCGTCGGGACGGACCATCCAGGCGATAAGGTATTTGGCGGGAAACGCCCAGATCACGCCAGCGGTGATGTAGTAGAGAAACTGCACCAGCCCGTGATCCGGCAGGTGTCCGCTCACCGCGATGGTCATAATCAGAAACGAGTAAAGCACGAGGAAGGTCAGAAGCACGATTGTGCCGATGAACTTGCGGGTGCGAATGCCGAGGCGCATGGGCGGGCGATCCTTCTTTCGTCTCTGAACGCGCCTTGCATAAGCCATTCTCCCACCGGGCGCAAAGCTGCGCGGCGGTCTGTCGCGGAGAAAGAAGGCTAGGCTTGGCTGTTCGGGCAGGGTAAGAGGGTTTCCATGAGCGTTCTTCCTCGCATCAATGCGGTTGAGGCAGCCGATGCCAACAAACAGGCGATTGCCTGGTGGCTGTTCGGCGTTGCCGCGCTCGTCTTCATCATGATCGTAGTGGGTGGCCTGACACGGCTGACGGAGAGTGGGCTCTCCATCACCGAATGGCGTCCTGTGACGGGCACACTGCCGCCGCTCAGCGCGGAGCAGTGGGAGAAGGAGTTCGATCTCTACCGCCAGATCCCGCAATATCAGCTCGTCAACAAGGGCATGTCGCTGGACGAGTTCAAGACGATCTATTGGTGGGAGTGGAGCCACCGGCAGCTTGGCCGGCTGATCGGTCTGGCTTTCGTCATCCCCTTCGTCTGGTTTGCGGTTCGGGGACGGATCGAACGGTCCATGCTGCCGCGGCTTCTCTTTTTGTTTATGCTGGGCGGGGCGCAAGGCGCGCTTGGCTGGTGGATGGTGATGAGCGGCCTTGTGGACCGCACAGAGGTGAGCCAGTACCGGCTTGCCGCCCATCTCGGCCTTGCTACGGTGATTTTCGGCGCGCTGTTCTGGTCCGGGCTCGATCTCATGCGCGGTAAGAGTTCTCGCTTTATCAGCGGCTTGGCGAAAGCGGCGCTGGCGCTGATGCTGCTCGTGTTTCTGCAAACGATCCTTGGGGCGTTCGTCGCGGGCATCCGCGCAGGGCTCATCTACAACACATGGCCGCTCATGGCTGGTGCCTTCGTTCCTGAAGGACTCTTTGCGCTCTCGCCCCTCTGGCACAATTTTTTTGAAAGCCCGCTCACGGTGCAGTTCCAGCACCGCATGGTGGCCTATCTGTTGCTCGCGCTGACTTTCTGGCACTGGCGGGCATCGCGGAATACCGAAGCCGAAAAGGGCGCGCTCATTCTTTTCCTTACCGTCGTGGGGCAGGCCGCACTCGGTATCTGGACATTGCTCTGGGTGGTGCCGATTGCGCTTGGTGCATTGCATCAGGCGGGCGCGATGATCGTCTTCGCCACCGCCATCTGGCACGCGCATCGGCTGGCGCGGTAGAGCGGCATACACACTCCCGCAAAAGAAAAAGGCGTCATCCCGGAAACCGGAATGACGCCCTTTCAATTTCCGTGGCCGAAGGCGTTACGCCCGCAGCGCCTGATCGAGATCGGCGATGATGTCGTCTGCGTCCTCAAGACCGACCGAGAGGCGTACTACATCCGGGCCCGCACCGGCGAGCTTCTGCTGCTCATCAGTGAGCTGGCGGTGCGTGGTCGATGAGGGGTGGATGATGAGGCTGCGCGTGTCGCCCACATTGGCGAGGTGGCTCAGAAGCTCCACCTTGCTGACGAGTTTGATACCCGCCTCATAGCCATCCTTCAAGCCGAAGGTGAAGACAGCACCCGCGCCCTTGGGCGAATACTTCTTCATCAGGGCGTAGGAAGGGTCGTCCTCAAGGCCTGCATAGGAAACCCACGATACTTTCGGATGGTCCTTCAGGAACTTCGCAACCTTCAGCGCATTCTCGCAATGGCGCTGCATGCGCAGGTGAAGCGTCTCAATGCCAGTGATGAGCATGAAAGCGTTGAAGGGCGAAATGGCCGGGCCGAGGTCGCGCAGGCCAAGCACGCGGCAGGCAATCGCGAAGGCGATGGCGCCGAATGTCTCGTGAATCTTCAGCCCGTGATAGCTGTCGCAAGGCTCGGAGAGAGTGGGGAACTTGTCTGATTTCGACCAGTCGAACTTGCCGCCATCAACAATGATTCCGCCCATTGAATTGCCGTGGTCGCCGAGGAACTTCGTTGCCGAATGGAGAACGATATCCGCGCCATGCTCGATCGGGCGGCAGAGATAAGGCGATGCGAATGTATTGTCCACGATGAGCGGGATACCCGCCTCATGCGCGACTTTCGCAATGGCTTCGATATCAATGATGACACCGCCCGGATTCGCAATGCTTTCGATGAAGACGGCTTTCGTTTTCGGGCCGATAGCGGTCTTGATGTTGGCCGGGTCGGTGGCGTCTGCCCAATCGACTTCCCAGCCGAACTTCTTGAAGGCATGGCCGAACTGGTTGATCGAGCCGCCATAAAGCTGACGGGCAGCCACAAAACGGTCGCCCGGTGAAAGCAGCGTGTGGAAGGTGAGCATCTGCGCAGCATGACCGGAGGCTACGGCAAGCGCGGCAGCACCGCCTTCAAGGGCTGCGACGCGCTCTTCCAGAACGGCGGTCGTGGGGTTGGTGATGCGGGTATAGATATTGCCGAAGGCCTGAAGGCCGAAAAGCGAAGCGGCATGATCCACGTCATCAAAGACAAATGACGTTGTCTGATAGATCGGCGTAGCACGCGCCTTGGTGGTGGGGTCGGGCTGGGCGCCTGCGTGAATGGCCAGCGTGTCAAATTTCCGATCGGTCATTTCCTGCCTCTTTCGGTCCTGCGTGGTGTTGCGCCCCAAGCTTGGCCGGGGGCCATTTAATCCAAAATCTTGCTTGTCA
>JBAYOU010000312.1:0-3100 GCA_041678065.1 Parvibaculum sp.
ACCTGAACCGTGAGCATGCGCGGCTCCGGCACGCCAATCGTGCCGACCTGATTGATAGGCATGGACTGGCCATAAGCCTCGACAATGATGGGTTCCAGCAGGCTTGCCGTGGCGCGACCTGTGCGCAGCCCCGCAAATTCCTGCTTCAACGATTGAAGCGCGCCACGCATTCGGCGTTCTGTATCGTCGATATCAAAAGTGTCGTCAGCCATGTATTTGTCCTTCTGTAAGTCTTGAGGCCGGGTCGCCCCGGCCCGCGCTGCTCAGGCAGCGTCCGAAATTATGGTGCAGCGGCCCGCCCCTGCCAGAACTTTGGCAAAGCCTCCCGGCTCGTCCAGCGAATAGACGATAATGGGAATGGCATTCTCCCTTGCAAGGGCAATCGCGGAAGCATCCATTACCTTCAGATCGCGCGAAAGCACATCCATATAGGTCAGGCTGTCATATCGCTCCGCGTCGGCAACCTTGTGGGGATCGGCGGAATAGACGCCGTCTACCTGCGTGCCCTTGAGAATGGCATCGCAATTCATCTCCACCGCACGCAGGGCGGCTGCCGTGTCGGTCGTGAAGAAGGGGTTGCCTGTACCAGCCGCAAAGATCACCACCCGGCCCTTTTCCATATGGCGAACGGCACGGCGGCGGATATAGGGCTCACAGACGGTCATCATGGGGATGGCGGACTGCACGCGCGTCGGGACATTGATCGCTTCCAGCGCGGTCTGCATGGCAAGAGCATTCATGACCGTTGCCAGCATACCCATATAGTCGGCGCTGGCGCGCTCCATTCCCTTCGCGGCACCCGAAAGGCCCCGGAAGATATTGCCGCCGCCGATGACAAGGCAAACCTGCGCGCCCTGCTCCACCGCTTCCTTGATGTCGCCTGCGATCCTGTCCACCGTGGCGATGTCGATGCCATATTGGCCTTCGCCCATCAGAGCCTCGCCGGACACTTTAAGCAGAACGCGGGAATAGCGGTGTTTTCCGGACATAATCATCATTCCGTCGAAGCGCGCCGAAAGTGCCCTCGGAGCAAGCGGGGCGGTGGCGGTGAAATCTGCGAATCCCCGGCACCCCGGAGACAATAACGCCCCCGACGCCTTAAGGCGAAGGGGGCGTCGGATCAAATCAGCCGCTAGAGGCCTTACTCAACCGCGCGCGGCGGCCGCAACCTCCGCAGCGAAGTCCGCTTCTTCCTTTTCGATGCCTTCTCCGAGGCCGAAACGGACGAAACCGGCCACCGAGATCGGGGCTCCGACTTCGGCTTCCGCGTTCTTCACAGCCTTTTCAACCGTCTCATCCGGGTTGATGACGAACGCCTGCGACAGGAGAACAACCTCCTCGTAGAACTTGCGGATACGGCCTTCGACCATCTTTTCGATGATGTTGTCGGGGCGACCGGATTCCTTTGCTTCGGCGATGAGCACGTTGCGCTCGCGCTCGACAACGGCCTGATCGAGACCCTCTGTGCGAGTCGCGAGCGGGTTCGTTGCAGCGATGTGCATGGCAATCTGGCGGCCAAGTTCGGCGAGCTTGCCCTTGTCGCCCGTGGATTCAAGACCGACCAGAACGCCGATCTTGCCGAGACCCGGCACGACCTGGCTGTGGACATAGGCCGACACCACACCATCGGACACCGAAATATGACCAGCGCGGCGGACATTCATGTTCTCGCCGATGGAGCCGACCATCTCCGTCACATAGTCCTTCACGGACTTGGACGCACCGGGATAGGTCGTTGCGACGAGCTTGTCGAAATCGCCACCCGTCTCAAGAGCAACGGAAGCGATGTCCGACACCATTTTCTGGAACTGTTCATTGCGTGCCACGAAGTCCGTCTCGGAATTCACTTCGACAACGGCACCTGCTGTGCCGCTGGCGACAACGCCGATCAGGCCTTCAGCCGCCACGCGGCCAGCCTTCTTTGCTGCCTTGGCAAGGCCCTTGGTGCGCAGCCAATCGACAGCAGCTTCCATGTCGCCGCCGGTTTCGTTCAGCGCCGACTTGCAATCCATCATGCCTGCGCCAGTTTTCTCGCGCAGTTCCTTCACCATGCTTGCGGTGATTTCAGCCATTATGTCCTCGATTGTCTGTCGCCCAGCGGATGGGAGATCTGAAAGTCTGTCGGGCCCGACGCAAGAGCCGGGCCCGATACGAAAGGCTATTACTCGGCCGGAACTTCTTCGACGACCGGTTCAGCCGATGCACCGATATCGATGCCGGCAGCGCCCTGGCTCTGCGAGATACCGTCGATGACGGCCCGCGAGATGAGATCGCAGTAGAGGCTGATCGCGCGCGAGGCGTCGTCATTGCCCGGGATCGGATAGGCGATGCCATCCGGATTGGAGTTGGAGTCCAGAACGGCAACGACCGGGATGCCCAGCTTGCGGGCTTCCTGAATCGCGATCTCTTCCTTGTTGGTATCGATCACGAAAATGAGGTCCGGAAGGCCGCCCATATCCTTGATACCGCCAATGGCGCGCTCAAGCTTGTCGCGCTCACGGGTGAGGTTCAGGACTTCTTTCTTGGTCAGACCACGCGCTTCACCAGAAAGCACATCATCGAGCTCGCGCAGGCGGCGGATCGAGTTCGAGATGGTCTTCCAGTTGGTCAGCATGCCGCCGAGCCAGCGATGGTTGATGTAGTACTGCGCGCACTGCCTTGCAGCCTGAGCGACCGGGTCGGATGCCTGACGCTTCGTGCCGACAAAGAGCACACGACCACCAGCAGCAACCACGTCACGCACTGCAACCAGTGCCTGATGGAGCAGAGGAACGGTCTGCGCGAGGTCGATGATGTGGATATTGTTACGATCGCCGAAGAGGAACTTCTCCATCTTCGGGTTCCAGCGGTGGGTCTGGTGACCAAAGTGAACACCAGCTTCCAGCAGCTGACGCATAGAAAAATCGGGGAGTGCCATAACACCCATTCTCCTTTTCCGGTTGAACCTCCGCGGGGAGTGAACGGGCCTTTAGAAGGCACCGCACCGGACCGACCAGCCCTATGTTTCCCCTGTGAAAAAGGGAGTGGGACAGCCGAACCCCGCGTGTGGAATGGCGCCTCTATAAGCGCAAAAAGGCAAAAACGCAAGTGAAACCGGGTG
>JBAYOU010000313.1:0-3097 GCA_041678065.1 Parvibaculum sp.
GCACATATTCCCGCTTCATGCGCTCAACCAGCTCGGCAACGGGGGGTGCATCCTTGATCTGGCCGATACCCTGCCCGGAACCCCAAATATCTTTCCACGCTTTCTGTTTCATGTTGCCGCCCGAGCCGAAATTCATCTTCGACTTGTCGGCTTCCGGCAGGTTGTTCGGGTCAAGTCCTGCCGCCGCAACGGAGGGAGCGAGATAGTTGCCGTGAACGCCAGTGAAGAGGTTCGTATAGACGATGTCGTCAGCGGCATAGTCGATCAGGTGCTGCTTGTAGTCGGGATCGGCATTCGCTTCTTCCGTGGCGACGAAACGCGTGCCGAGATAGGCAAGGTCAGCGCCCATGGCGAGCGCACCTGCAATGCTCCATCCGTCAGACATGGCGCCAGACAAGATGACGGTGCCCTTGAACCACTGCTTAACCTCGCGCACTAGCGCGAAGGGTGAGAGTGTGCCCGCATGGCCGCCAGCACCTGCGCAGACAAGGATGAGTCCGTCCACACCCTGTTCCGCTGCCTTTTTTGCATGCTTCACATTGATGACGTCGTGGAAGACCTTGCCACCATAGGAGTGGGCATTCTCGACCACTTCGGCGGGTGGCCGCAGCGAGGTGATGATGATCGGCACTTCAAGCTTCGTGCAGACATCAATGTCATGCGAAAGCCGGTCATTTGATGAGTGGCAGATCTGGTTCACCGCAAAGGGCGCAACTTTCTTTTCCGGATGCTTCGCCTGATACTCGCCCAACTCTCCCTGAATGCGCTTGATCCATTCTTCAAGCACATGCGCAGGGCGTGCATTGAGCGCGGGAAAAGAGCCGACAATGCCAGCCTTGCACTGGGCGATGACGAGTTCGGGGCCGGAAACAATGAACAGCGGCGAACCGATCACCGGCAGTTCCAGCCGGTTCTTCAGAATGTCGGGTAGAGCCATTTGCGGAAGTCCTCCTGTTGTTGTGGAAGATAATGGCCCTAATGCACTGTCGCCGGAACGTTCAAACCTGAACATCGGGGTGTTCTTCATCGATCAGGAGGTGACGCTGCGTCCGGCTAGCCTGTCGCGATCTGTTTTTGCTTTCTCACCCAGAAAGTCGATCACGGCGCGCACCGGTGCCGTGTCGCGGAGATCAGGATGGGCAAGAAGCCACATCTCCGTGCCATTGGCGAGCTTTTGCGGGGCGATGCGCACAAGGTCGGGGTAATGCTCGCCGGTGATGCAGACAAGCGTGGAAATGCCGACGCCCGCCCGCACCGCCTGCACCAGATCAGCATCTGAAAAACAGCGCAGCGCCACGCGCGCACCTTGCGTCACATGGGCGAGCCAGTCCGCGAGTTCGACTTCCGCTGCGAGTCCGCCAAAGCCTACAATGCGATGGTCGCGCCATTCTTCACGCCGTGAAGGCAGACCATATTTTTCCGCATAGCTGCGCGCGGCATAGAAACCGACGCCGATGCGACCGATCTTTCGGCCAACAACGTTTTCGCGCCCCGGACCATATGGCCGGATCACGATATCGGCATCGCGTCGCTTCACGGAAACCTGTGTCACCTCATTTACGATCTCTATTTCGATGCCAGGATGGCGCTGCTCGAACTCCGCGAGATAGGGCATGAACCAATAGGAGGCGAGGCTGTGGGGAATGGCGACGCGGACAAGACCCTGCGCTTCGCCATCGGCGCTCAAGGCTGCATGAAGCGCGCGCTCCGCTGCGAGCGCCATCGGCTCCACTTCCGCACGTAGCCTTTCGCCTGCGCCCGTCAGCGCATAGCCGGTCGGCTCACGCACAAAGAGCTTCGCGCCTAGCCGCTTTTCCAGCGTCGCAATATGGCGGCCCACCGTTGCATGGCTGAGCTTCAGCCTGCGCCCCGCGCCGGAAAGGCTTTGCGTGTCCACCACGGCGAGAAAGATGCGATAGGCATCCCAGTTGGAATCATTGTTCATGGCTGAACATTCACATGTTTGATCCTGAAGAGCGAGATTGCGCCGGATTGCTTGTCGTTTCAAGTTTGGAGGATTGGGCTCGCATGCCTTGGAATACGCTGCGGCAAGGCGTTTTCGCTGGAGAGAAGCTCAATCCCTTCGTGCAAAGCGTGGAATCCTTCTGCTAAAACAGCCTCATTCAGAATTGCGCGAGGCTTGGCCACCCATCTGAGTCGGGCCTCCGTCGAGGGAGAAGAAAATTGATCAAGACCAGATTCACCGAACTGTTCGGGGTCGAGCACCCCATCGTGCAGGGTGGCATGCAGTGGGTTGGCCGCGCGGAACTCGTCGCGGCGGTATCCAATGCGGGCGCGCTCGGCTTCATCACGGCGCTGACGCAGCCGACGCCGGAAGACCTCCGCAAGGAGATCGAGAAGTGCAAGGGCCTGACCGACAAGCCTTTCGGCGTGAACCTCACCATCCTGCCGGCGCTGAAGCCGCCGCCCTATGCCGAATATCGGGCCGCGATCATCGAGTCGGGCGTGAAGATCGTCGAAACCGCAGGCTACAAGCCGCAGGAACATGTCGACGATTTCAAGAAGCACGGCATCAAGGTCATCCACAAGTGCACGGCTGTCCGCCACGCGCTTTCGGCTGAACGCATGGGCGTCGATGCCATCTCGATCGACGGCTTCGAATGTGCGGGTCATCCCGGCGAAGACGACATTCCGGGCCTGATCCTCATTCCGGCTGCGGCCGACAAGGTGAAGATCCCGATGATCGCGTCAGGCGGCTTTGGCGATGCACGCGGCCTCGTTGCCGCGCTCGCGCTGGGCGCCGAAGGCGTGAACATGGGCACACGCTTCATGTGCACCAAGGAAAGCCCCATTCACCAGAAGGTGAAGGAACAGATCGTCGCCAATGACGAGCGCCAGACCGACCTCATCTTCCGCACGCTCCACAACACGGCGCGCGTGGCGAAGAATGCGGTCAGCCAGGAAGTTGTCGCCATCGAAAGGAAGGGCGGCGCGAAGATCGAAGATATCGCGCATCTCGTCTCGGGCGCGCGCGGCAAGGTCGTCTATGAAGCGGGTGATCCCGATCACGGCATCTGGTCGGCCGGCATGGTGCAGGGCCTGATCCACGACATCCCGTCATGCGATGAACTCGTGA
>JBAYOU010000314.1:0-3094 GCA_041678065.1 Parvibaculum sp.
CCGTCTTTCAGCGGTAGCTGGCCCGGCTCGAAGAAAACAACGAGATCAATGTCGCTCGAATAATTCAGTTCACGCGAGCCATATTTCCCCATACCGAGAATGACGAGGCCGGAACCTTCCGGCGTCATGTCTTCGGGAGCGCGCATAATCTGTCCGCGCATGGCGGCCTGCCGCATCAGCCACGAGATCGCAGTATCGACAGCGCCATCGGCGAAGTCGGTCAGCGCGCCTGTCACCTGCTCAAGCGGCCACGCGCCCGTTATATCGGCAAGGGCGATGAGGAGTGCTGCTTCCATTTTCGCAAGCCGCAGCGCTGACATGACTTCATCCTGCGTCTCAAGCGTTCGGATTACCGCAAGACGCGTGAGCAAATCCGCCATTGCCTCTTCCGGTGCACGATCAATCAGGCGTGGCAGCCAGTCCGGATGCACCCGGACAATGCGGCCAAGGAAAGGCGAGTTACCGCAAATCGACGCGAGGAGTTTTCGGGCGGAGGCATCGGCGAGAAGGACCTGAAGCGCCGTATTATTCATCTGCGCGGCGGCAGTTTCGAGATCTTCCAGCTCGCTGGCAGCACGCGCGACTTCATAAGGTGCTGGCGCATGTTCCGCTCTCGCACACAGTTTCAAACCTTTTTCGCTATCCGGCACTCTTTCCGCTCTCCTCACCGCCCCGAAACCGGAAGCAATAATGTGACGCGCAGGCCCGGCTGGGCGTCATGCAGTTCTATCGTGCCGCCATGAAGCCGCGCCACCGCCGCAACGAGACTGAGGCCGAGACCTGAGCCCGGCGTGTTACGGCTCGCTTCCAGCCGAACAAAACGCTCCAGCACATGCTGGCGTTGATCTTCGGGGATACCGGGACCATGATCCCTGACGGAGAGCGCAACGCCTTTTACCCCGCGCAAGATCTCCGGTACGGCGGCAATTTCTATAGTGCGCGCGCCTTCGGATTCAGCGGGCAAGCCGTGTTTGATCGCATTGTCGAGCAGGTTCGCAACGGCCTGAGACAGCAGCTCGCGCGTGCCCCAGATCATCAGCTTTTCCGGTACATCGAGCGCAAGCTCAATGCCGTTCTCCTCGGCCAGCGGCTCATAAAGCTCTGCCGCATCATGCAGCGTTGTGCTCAGATCAACCCATGACATGGAGTCGCGCAGCGAGCCCGCTTCAGCGCGCGCAATCATCAGCAGCGCATTGAAAGTGCCAAGCAGATTATCTGCTTCCGCAATCGTCTTTTCGAGCGCAAGCCTGTAGTCATCGGCGGATGCTTCCTGCATCAGCGTCACTTCAAGACGATTGCGCAGGCGGTTGAGGGGGCTGCGCAGATCATGCGCGATATTGTCCGTCACCTGCCTCATGCCGGTCATCAGTGCTTCGATCTGATCGAGCATCGCGTTGAGGTTGCGGCCCAGCTGATCGAGTTCATCGCCCGTGCCTGCAATCGGCAGGCGTTGCGAAAGATCGCCGCCCATTATATCGAGGCTCGAGCGGTTGATCTCGTCCACACGGGCCAGCATGTTGCGGCTCATGAAAAGCCCGCCGACAAGCCCCAGCGCCACGGTAAGGCCGATTGCCCAGATCAGCGCATTGGTGATGAGGTTTTCAATCTCGCGCCGCTCCTGCACGTCGCGACCCACAAGAAGATAGAACCCTTCCTGCAGATAGAAGGCCCGCGCGCGCGCCGCCTTTACCTCCGTCCCATCCAGCGTCTTGCGATTATAGTCGAAGTCGAACCAGCCATCCGGCCCCGGCTCCACTTGCGGGCGTGCATCAAGCGTGCCTGCGAGCACGCGGCCTGCGGGATCAAGAACGAGATAGAGGTTTGATCCAGGATCGCGCGAGCGCTGGATGACGGTATGGACGAGAAGCGGCAAGCCGCCCTGCCGATATTGCTCGGCGAGGCCGCCAATCTCCGCCTCCACCGCTTCATCTGTCTGGCGCGCGAGAAAGCCCGCCGTGTTCCAATAGACATAGGCAAGCAGCGTGATCGCGGAAGCGGCGAAGAGTGCGAGATAGATAACCGCGAGGCGGAAGGTCGAGGTACGAAGAAGGTTCGAGACTGTTGTCTGGGGCTGGGTCATGGGCGGCAAATGGCCGGACCTGTCGCGATGGCGAAGCGATTGTCTCTCGCGGCGCGGCGCATGCGGTCCCCCTTTCTTCGCCCCGCTGCCTAATCAGCGGCCCGCAGCGAGTATCCCGCACCGCGCACCGTGTGCAAGAGTGGCTGTTCGAAATTCTTGTCGATCTTCGCCCGAAGCCGCGAAATATGCACATCGATGACATTGGTCTGCGGGTCGAAATGATATTCCCAGACATTTTCCAGCAGCATGGTGCGCGTTACCACCTGGCCCGCATGCTTCATCAGATATTCAAGCAGGCGAAATTCACGTGGCTGAAGATCAATTTCCTGCCCGTCCCGTGTCACTTTCCGCGCCAGCAGGTCAATTTCGAGATCGCCTACCTGTAGCCGCGTGCGCACCTGATCGGGGTTCGAGCGCCGCACCAGCACCTCGATGCGCGCGAGAAGTTCAGCAAAGGCATAGGGCTTGGTCAGATAGTCATCGCCACCCGCCTTCAGCCCCTTGATGCGGTCATCCACCTCGCCAAGTGCGGAGAGGAAAAGCACGGGCGTGCGCACCTCTTCCTCGCGCAGCGTCTCGACAACGCTGAGGCCGTCGCGCTTCGGCAGCATCCGGTCCACGATCATCACGTCGAATGTGCTGGAGAGGGCGAGCGTCAGCCCCTCCTCGCCATCGGCGGCATGGTCCACGATGTGCCCGCTCTCGCGCAAGCCTTTCACCACATAGGCCGCAGCTTCCAGATCATCCTCGATCACCAGAATGCGCATCGTCTCATTGCCTCCGAAATGCCGCTAAATGGACGGGCGGATCGGCTCGCGCCGCCGGTGCCGCGGGGGTTGAGCACCGGCAGGCGCGAGCCCGCGATCCTTTCGCCCATAGGGGTCGGGACCGCACTTTCCGCGCGGGCGCCGTCCCCCATGTCGCGTCCCTCAGGACTTCTCAAGCGTCAGCGCAACGAAACGCTGCTGGTCATTGCTGCGAAGAAGCAGAAGCACCGAATTGCGATTGCCCTTC
>JBAYOU010000315.1:0-3087 GCA_041678065.1 Parvibaculum sp.
CCGAAGGAAACCAGCCCATGAGCCAGCCCGTCGATATTTCGCACCTGCCATTCGCCAAATTGCTTGGCATCGAGCTTGTGGAGGCAACGCCGGACCGTGTGGTTGCGCGGCTAGAGGTGCGCAAGGAGCTTTGCACCGTGCCGGATATTCTTCATGGCGGGGCGATCATGTCGCTCGCCGACACGGTGGGGGCGGTGGCGACGGTGCTCAATCTCAAGGAGGGCGCTACGACAACCACGGTGGAGAGCAAGACGAACTTCCTTGCCCCCGTGCCCCTTGGCGATGTCGCGACAGCCACAAGCGAGCCCTTTCACAAGGGCGGGCGGTTGATGGTCTGGCAGACAAGGATCACACGGGGCGATGGCCGCCTCTGCGCCGTCATCACGCAAAGCCAGATGGTGCTGGAGCCAAAAAAGGGCTGAAACCCGCCGCTATTCGGCCTGTGGCAGTTCCAGTTCCGGCACTTCCGCTTCTTCGCGCTTGCCCGCATTGCGGGTGGAGAGGCGGCGCCAGGCCCAGTTTACCCGTGCCTCGCCCCGGAAAACGCGGCCCGCAACCACGATCTGCTCGGCGCGGCGGGTCGTGTCACCGGAGCCCAGATAGACGCTTTCCTCAATGGCGATTTCACATTCGCCCCCGCCTGAGCGCGCGCGGAACTGCCAGCCATCGCCATTAGGCAGCAGGACAAGCGCATTGGTCTTGTCATGGGCAAGCGACAGGCGTGCATCCGGGTGGATGTGGAAGCGGATGGTGAAGCTTGGGTCTTCCTTGGGTTTGTGCCAGTAGCCGCGCTGCCAGATTTTCGCGCGGCGGGGGTCGGGTGCGGCTTCCAGCACATCCTCGCCGCGCAGATCCTCGCCGCTTGCTGCAAGAAAGAGGCGGCGGCGATGGACAAGGCCGAACAGCCCGGCATAGCCGTCATGGGCGGCATCGAGCCAGATGCCAGCTTCATTCTCATTGCGGTGGCTCTCGACCCTGACCGGCCCTTCCATGATGCGGGCACCGAGAAGGGCGCGGGAAATCCGCCCCTTGAGCATCCGCGCTGAAGAAGTGTCGTCGAGCACGAGGGTTGAATGGGCGGCGGTGGCGCGGCTTGCGGCTTCCCAGTCGGTGCCGAGCACTTTGGTTGCGCCGCAATTCACGATGAGGCGGGCGCGGCCCACGCTCATTTCAAGCGCGAGGCAGCCTGCATGGGCCTCATGGCTGAAGGGGCCGGGCGGCGGTGCGCCTGTATCGACCACGATGTTGGCGGGGCCTGCGGCAAGGCGCTGATAGCCGGAATGGGGGGCCAGACCGAAAGGCTTGCCCTTCGCGTCATCCCGCGCGAAGGCGGCGTCGATCGCGCCTTCCGGGCCTTCCGTCGATCCATTGAAAAGGGCAAGCCGCCCATCCCCATGGCGGAAGAAGCGCAGCATCGGCGTCATCCGGTCCACCGCGTCGCGCACGGGCTTTGGCACTTCGATCCGGCGGGCGGTCAGGGCATCGCGGAGCGAGAGCAGGTCGAGCAGGATCGAAAGCTGCGCGGATGGATTGCGGCTCACATGGCCGCCATCGGCAAGGATTTGCCGGTCAAGCTCGTGGCAGAGAAGGACGATGCCTTTCTTCAGCCGCTTGTGGCCCTCGGAAAGGCAGAGGCCTGAAAAGACGAGACCGAGTGCCGCCGTGATGCGCGGCTCGCCCGCAGGCGCAATGGCGGCAACGCGGGCAAGGTGGCGGGCCTGCCGGGCCATATTGCGCAACAGCATGGAGCGATAGACGAGATCGGTGCCATCAATGATGAGTGCGCCATTTGCGACCCATGACATGAGGCGTCGGCCGATCACTTGCGGGCGCCAGGCTATGTCATGCCAGTTGCCTTCCGTTTCGATCCAGTCGGCGACGAGCTTGCGCGCATAGAGCCGGGCTGTGTCGCCGCTATTTGCGGCATCCGCCGTGGTGAAATGACGGAGCCAGGAAAAGCCATGCAGTTCTTCGGCCCAGCGTTCGCTTGGCGGATCAATGGCGAAGGGGGAGGAGCCGCCCGGCGCGCGCGCCTGACCACCGGGCAGATACCAGCGGCCCTGAAACAGGGCATCGGCGGCTGAGGCGCGGCCAGGCCGCAGCTCCGGCGGATAGAGCACCATGTGATCGGGCATGGGGCCGCGCAATGTTTGCCCGTAAACCCATGTGTTGAAAATGCGGGCGAGCGCGGCGTTGCGTGTGCGGGTGAGGGCGGCACCGGCAAGGTCGATCAGCCGGTTTCCGGACGGCACGGAGCGCGCAGCGACCCGCCCGCTTTTCCCCCCGCTCCGTTCTTGCGCACCGGCCATGAAGGCGGCCCTTTCCCTCAAACTGACCTTGAACACTCATGCGCGCCGGGCTCGAGCCGCGGCGCTCGCACTCAGACTTTACCGCGCAATGTAGCAATATTCTTCGCATAAGCCTCAGGCCCGCCCTTGAAGGTGGCGGTGCCGGCGACGAGAACCGTTGCGCCTGCGGCAATGGCACGCGGCGCTGTCTCGAAATTGATGCCGCCATCAACTTCAAGCTCGACATCAAGCCCTTCCTCATCGATCCGCTTGCGGATTATTTCGATGCGCTTCAACTGGCTTTCAATGAAGCTCTGACCGCCAAAGCCGGGGTTCACCGACATGACAAGTACGAGATCGATATCGGCAAGGAGCGGCCAGAGAAGTTCGAGCGGCGTGCCCGGATTGAGTGAAAGACCGGCCTTGCAGCCAGCAGCCTTGATCGCCTGAATGGTGCGATGGGGATGGGGTCCTGCTTCCGGATGAAAGGTGATGATGTCTGCGCCTGCCTTCGCGAAGCCGTCAATATAAGGGTCCACCGGCGAGATCATCAGATGCACATCGAACACACGGTCCGACCAGGGCCGCAGCGCCTTCATCACATCGGGGCCAATGGTGATATTGGGCACGAAATGACCGTCCATCACGTCGACATGAATATAATCGGCACCGGCCTGCGTGATCGCACGCACTTCCTCGCCCAGCCGGGCAAAATCGGAGGCGAGAATCGAGGGGGCAATCTTGATGCCGCTCTTTTTACCGCTCATGGCGTGGCGCTCTCATGGCAAAGGGTGCCCGG
>JBAYOU010000316.1:0-3079 GCA_041678065.1 Parvibaculum sp.
CGATCACCGCCGGCCCATGATCGCCGAGGCGAGCCATCCGGCAAAGGCCGCGACCAGCACGGCAACAAGCCCGTAGAGTAACGGGTCGCTATGGGCCATGCGATAGATAAACCGCTCAAGGCCACGCTTGTCGATATAAAGGGGCGAAGAGATTGTGTCGATAACCTGGCCTTCCTGCAGCAAATAGACTTTCGCCGTATAAAGCCCCACGGGCACATTGGCGGGAATATCAACCGTGGCGCGGAAAAGTGTCTGGCCTAGAAAGGTTACGCCCCCCGGCAAGTTGAAATAAAGCCCGTCGCGGCGCTGATTGCGAATAAGCGCCTTCCAGAAGGCGGTTTCCTCTTCGGGCGGCAGGATCTGAATATTTCCGTCTATCGATTCCGCGATAGGCGTTCCGGGGCTGATATTTTCAATACCGATGCGCAGCGCCTTCAGCGTTTCGGGCGGGGCGGTCACTTCAAGCGGCCGCGTGCTCGCAATAGCGTAATAGCCGGGCACGGAAGGGTAGGTGACGGAATCATGGTTTACCCATATCCCGGCGACAGGCTCTTTCTTGCGCACCGTCATGGGACGGACCGGCCCTTGCACCACAACGATGATATCGCGATTGATGGCGCGTGAGCCGGGTGTGCGTGCTTCTACTGCACCGAAAAGCAGGATCTGCGTGCCGGTGAAATTGGAGCGGATCGCAATTTGATATTCAGAGAGATCGGTTACAAGCTGGTCGGCGCGCGCAGGTGCTGTGATGGTGCACGCCAGAAGAAACAGGGAAAGTGCTGCACCCCACCTCATTTCATCACCTGCACTTCGGTGACGGAGTAGAGGTCTTCCGGCGGGCTGATAAGCTCATAGCCGAGTCGAAGTCCGATCAGGAGAAGCAACGCCGCAAGCAGCGCGCGTAATTGTTCAGCGGGCATTTTTTCTGCGGCGCGCACACCATATTGCGCACCCACCACGCCGCCAATGACGAGCAGGAAGGCCAGCACGATATCAACCGCCTGGTTTTCTACCGCATGCATGACGCCGGTCAGGGCGGCAACGAAGACGATCTGGAAGAAAGACGTGCCGATGACGACATTGGTCGGCATCCGCAAAATATAGATCATCGCCGGAATGAGAATGAAGCCGCCGCCAACACCCATAATGGCGGAAAGCGTGCCGACGAAATAGCCGATCAGGATGGGCGGGATCACACTGATATAGAGCTTCGAGCGGCGAAACCGCATCTTCAGGGGCAGGCCGTGGATCCAGCTATGGTGCCCGCTGCGCTTCTTTGGCGTTGCCCCGCCGCGCGCGGCGCGGATTGCCTGCACGCTCTCAACCATCATCATCGCGCCAATGACGCTCAGAAAGAGCACATAGACAACCGAAATGGCGAGGTCGATCTGGCCGATATTTGAGAGCAGCTTGAAGATATAGATGCCGCTGAGCGACCCCAACATGCCCCCGCCAAGCAGCACCCCTCCCATCTTGAAGTCGATGGAGTTTCGCGCGAGATGAGCGAGTGCGCCGGTAACAGAAGAGGCGACAATCTGCGTGGCTTGAGTGCCGACCGCCACTGCTGGCGGAATGCCGAGAAAGATGAGAAGCGGCGTCATCAGGAAGCCACCGCCAATACCGAACATGCCCGAAAGAAAGCCGACAGCCGCACCCATGGCCAGAATGGTCAGAATGCTGACCGGCAATTCGGCGATCGGAAGATAGATCTGCATGTCACGCGCGGCTCCGGTGGCAAGAGACCTTTGGCGGGCTCCGCCGCCCCAGAATAAGGAAAAGGGCCGGGAACGGGGTTAGCACGTCCCTCCGCCAAATCCTAGCGTCGGGCGGATTTTTGCTTCAGCCGAACCGCGCCTGAAGCGAGTTCAGTGTTTCGTGCGTGACCGTTCCCGTCGTCGCCAGTCCTTCGGTCATCTGATATTCGAGTATCGCGTCGCGGGTGCGCGGGCCCATCAGCCCGTCAGGCGAGCCCGCATCATAGCCGAGCCGGTTGAGCAACTCCTGCACACGGGCAATATTTGTCGTGGTTGCCGCATCATCGCTTCCCGTGAGTGTGGAAACATCCCAGTGCTTCAGCGGTCTGATATCGCCATTCGCCACTGCGTCCGGCGTCTTTGCGCGCCATGTGCCGGAAGCAACCTTGGCCTTGGCAAGGTCTTCAGCGCTCAGTTCTCTCGCCAGCGCATCGCGCTTTGCTGCGGCACCCTGGTCACCACCCTTCGAGGCAATGTCGAGCCATTTATAGGCCGCTACCAGATCCTTCGGGATACCGAGCCCGCGTTCATTCAAAATAGCGAGATTGTACTGGCTGTCACCCAGCCCGTGATCGGCAGCTTGTGTGAACCACTCCGATGCGGTCTTGAAATCCTGCGCGGTGCCGCGCCCTTCGGCATGGATCACGGCAAGGTTATGCATCGCCTTCACATTGCCGCTCCGCGCCGCCTTCTCATACCAGTCGCGGGCAAGGCGGTCGTCCTGCTTCACGCCGCGACCCTTTTCATACTGGGTGGCAAGGCGGTATTGCGCGGCGGCGAGCCCCTGCTGGGCGGCGCGCTCAAACCATTTGGCGGCTTCGCCCATATCCTGATCCACGCCTTCGCCATTGGCGTAGCGCTGGCCGACTTCATACTGCGCGGCCGCATTGCCCTGCCGAGCCGCATCCATCAGCGTCACCTTTGCAGGTGCTACGGGTGCTGTATCGACAGGCGTTGCCGGCGCAGGCGTTAGCGGCGCTGCAGGTGTCAATGTTGCCTGACCGGCAGGCTCTGCTGTCGGTGCCTTTGGCGCAGGCGCGAGTTTGGCGGGCGGCACAAGGGCTTCATTCGTTGCGCCTTGCGCTCCCGAAGAACTGGTGGAGGCCGGAGCGGCATTCTCGCCTGTCGTGGCGCTGCCTGCTCCGGCATCCTCCGGACTGGCCTCCGGATCAGTGGCATTTCGCGGTGTCTCGATAACGGCAGGTGCCGGGCCTTCATTTTGCGTGGCGTCCGGCAATGTGCTTTCAGCAACAGGTGCCATAGGTGCGGGGCCGCCGCGCAGCATTACATAGGCACCGGCAAGGAAAGCGAGCACAACGAAACTC